>CALWJG010000159.1 GCA_944380945.1 uncultured Agathobaculum sp.
GCGGATTTTTCTTAACAAACGCCCGGCGTTGTGCTATACTATTGGTAACTTTATCAAACAAGGAGGTCGTTACCATGGAAAACCCCGAGAAGCTGCTCGACCTGCTCAGCCAGGACGCCCGCCTGACCCCCGCACAGCTCGCCGCCATGACCGGCTCGAGCGAGGAGGACGTCAACCAAGCCCTGCGTGTTTATGAGAAAAACGGCACGATCCTCGGCTACAAGACCGTGATCGATTGGGATAAAACCGCCCGCGAAAGCGTTACCGCACTGATCGAGGTCAAGATCACCCCGCAGAAGGGCATGGGGTTTGACGAGATCGCCCGCATGATCTACTCCCACCATCAGGTGGAGAGCGTTTACCTGATGTCGGGCGGCTTTGACCTGACGGTCATCATCAAGGGCCGCTCGATGCGCGAGGTCGCGCGCTTTGTCTCCGAGCAGCTCGCGCCGATGGAAAACGTGCTGTCCACGGGCACGCACTTCATCCTCAAGAAATACAAGGACAACGGCGTGGAGTTCGATCCCTCGGACCACGATAAAAGAGAGGTCACGATGGCATGGTAGATTATGAACAGCTGCTCTCCGACCGCGTAAAGGAGGTCAAGCCCTCGGGCATCCGCAAGTTCTTCGATGTGGTTGCCACCATGCCCGAGGCGATCTCGCTGGGCGTCGGCGAGCCCGACTTTGAGACCCCGTGGCAGATCCGCCGCGCGGGCATCCAGTCGCTGGAAAAGGGACAGACCTTCTATACCTCCAACTGGGGCCTGGCCGAGCTGCGCAGCCAGATCGCCGCGCTCACGCGCCGCAAATACCAGCTCTGCTATGATGCGGAAAAGGAGATCCTCGTCACGGTCGGCGGCTCGGAGGCGATCGACAACGCCATCCGCGCGCTGGTCAACCCGGGCGAGGAGGTGCTCATCCCCGAGCCCAGCTTTGTCTGCTACACCCCGCTGACCCAGATGGCGGGCGGCGTGCCCGTCCCGCTGCCCACCCGCGTGGAGGACGAATTCAAGCTCACGGCGGATGCGCTGCGCGCAGCCATCACCCCGCGCACCAAGCTGCTCATCCTGCCCTACCCGAACAACCCGACCGGCGCGATCATGACGCGGGACGAGCTCGAGGCCATCGCCGCAGTCATCCGCGAGACCAACATCGTCGTGCTGTCGGACGAGATCTACTGCAGCCTGACCTACGGCAAGGCGCCGCACGTCTGCTTCGCCGAGCTGCCGGGCATGCAGGAGCGCACCATCGTGGTGGACGGCTTCTCCAAATCCTACGCCATGACCGGCTGGCGTCTGGGCTGGGCCATGGGTCCCAGAGAGCTCATGCGCCACATCTGCAAGGTGCACCAGTTCGGCATCATGTCCGCGCCGACGACCGCGCAGTTCGCGGGCATCGAGGCCATCCGCACCGGCGAGGACGACATCGAGCGCATGCGCACGCAGTACGACCTGCGCCGCCGCTATCTGCTCGGCGAGCTGCGGTCGATGGGCCTGCAGTGCTTTGAGCCGCAGGGCGCGTTCTATATGTTCCCGTCCATCGAGTCGACCGGCCTGTCGAGCGAGGAGTTCTGCGAGCGGCTGCTGCGCGAGCAGCAGGTCGCGGTCGTACCGGGCACGGCCTTCGGCCAGAGCGGCGAGGGCCATGTGCGCATCTCCTATTCCTATTCGATGAACCATCTGCGTGAAGCGTGCATCCGCATGCGAAAATTCCTGCAGTCATTGAAATAAGAAAAAGGCTGTTCCTTTCGGAACAGCCTTTTTTCATTCCCAAATCAGCTCCACCTCGCGCGGCAGGCCGTAATACACTTTATAATAGCCATCATAGTAATCATTATGATACGGCATGACCCAGCCATAGAGGTCATCTGTGAATTTGCGCAGCGTCAGCGTGTCCTCCCCACTGTACGACGCAACTACTGCGCGATTGGATGCGTCTATCGCAGCGTTCTCCTGATAGCCGTCGTGCTGGTCTTTCAGCGTAGTCCATGCGCAGAACAGCAGCGGGACGCAGCATACCACTGCACAAACAGCCCGCGCCGGAAAGTATTTGCGAAGCAGCCACAGCAAGCCCGCCGCGACAACCACGGCAGCCGCCCATGCCTGTCCCCAATGCCAGGCCAAAATCGCGCCCGCACCAAGCAGATACAGATACGGCGCCTCACAAAGCAGGCAGGCGACAAACAACAGCAGCATACCCACATAGCACAGCATGGTGCGCGGTCCCACCGTGGGGGAAACCAGCATCATCACCTGCGAGCCGACGCCCAGGATCAATGCGAACAGCGGAATCCATACACCGCTCATTGCGGCGCGGATGGCAGCATACAGCGCACAAACCAGATAGCCGGCCAGTATCGCCAACGCATAGGCCGCGATGCGGCGCGGCACCTCATGACTGTAGCTGAGCAGTTCGGGAATCTGCTCTGGCAGCCAGAACCATGCGGCGAAAACTACCGCCGCCAAAACGGTAAACAGGCCGTCCAGCACCTTTTTCCGGCGCACTGTGCGCACCAGCAGCCACAGGGGCACTGCCGTCAGCATCAGGAAATGGATCGGGAACAACGTATCGCCGAACAGGAAAGTCTGCCGCAGCTGCAACAGGTTGTATTTCATCACTGCCAGTGTGCCGCCCTCCACCGGCGGCGCAGTGATCCCTGCACGGTAGGCCACAGACGGCGCAAGCAAAATGCTCAGTGCGCCTGCCGCCGAAAGGAAAAACGGCCACAGCGCCTTTTTCGGGAAGGATTTTTTACGGATCAGCCAATATTCCCCTACATACAGCACGGTCAGCCCGACAGTCATCACGCTGACCTGTTCAACTGTCAGCCCGGAAAGCAGTGCGAACACGCTGGTCAGTACCCAGCCGCGTTTCCCGGCGAGCGTCGCACGCAGCAGCACCCAGTATTCGAGCAGCAGCGCAAGCGGCAAAACATAATTCATCGCACCAGTGATCCAGTAAACGCTCTGCCGCGTCAGCACCGCCGGTAACAGGAAGATGCCGCAGGCGCTCAGCACCGCCGCGCCGAAGGCCTGCTTCCAATCCCCGGAAGCCAGCCGCGTCAGGTTGAGTGCGATCGTGCCGAGCAGCAGGGCGATGAACACGCGCGCCACAGCCACCCGAAAATCCGATCCCAGTAATACTGCATCCAGAATATGCACCAGATTGCGCCCGTTGGCAGTCTGGTAATGCTGCACCATACGCTCGAGCAGTTCCAAAAAGCCGAGCCTTCCCCAGCGACCATAGAACAGGTCGTCGCCCATCGGCACCACGAAATGCAGCACCGCATAGCATCCGACCGCCACGAGCAGGAAAACGCCCAGATACACCCCATACAGTAGTTTTTTCGACTGCTCCTGCGTTACTCTCTGTCCCATCAGAATACGCAATACTGCGCCATATATGCATCCATCAGCGGCAGCAGGTGCGCGTATTCCGCCTTATCGGCAAGATACTCGCGGATGTCCTGCACGGTGACGAGCGCGTGCACCTGAATGCCGAACTCCTCGCCGACCTCCATGACCGCGGTCTTGCCCGGCGTGGTGCCGACCTCGCAGCGGTTGACCGAGATGAACATATCGGTCACCTTGACGTCCGCGCAGGACTGCAGCACGGGCATGGTCTCGCGGATCGCGGTGCCGGCGGTGATGACGTCCTCGATGATGATGACGCGGTCGCCGTCGACCGGCTTGTAGCCGACGATATTGCCGCCCTCGCCGTGGTCCTTGGCCTCCTTGCGGTTGAAGAAAAACGGCTTGTCGATGCCGTAATTGCGCGCGAGCGCGCCCGCGACCGAGGTCGCCAGCGGGATGCCCTTGTACGCCGGGCCGAACATGGCGTCAAACCCGTCGCCCACGGTCTCCTTGACCATGGCGGCGTAGAACTCGCCCAGACGGGAGTTCTGCAGGCCGGTCTTGTAGTTGCCGGTGTTGACGAAGTACGGGGTCTTGCGGCCGGACTTGGTCGTGAAGTCGCCGAAGCGGAGCACGTCCGCGCTCATCATAAATTCGATAAATTCCTTTTTCGCTGCTGTCAGCATAGTGATACCGTCCTTTTCCCTGTCGAGATATGATATGGCTATTATACCAGACGGCGGCGCGCTCTACAAGGTTTCGCGGCAAAAGAGTTCCGCGGCGAGCCGCAGGCCGCACTGCAGGCCGCAGGAGAAGCCCTGCTCCTGATACTGGGTAAGCAGCTGCATCAGATCGTCATGGAAGCGCTGCGCGCGCCGCCCGCCCTTGCGCATCTGGCGGTCGAGCCGGCGGTAGACGCGCTCCTCGACCGCGGTGGCGCGGTAGGGCTGGTCGTGCATCAGCGCGTCGTGCAGGAGTGTGGATATGG
>CALWJG010000160.1 GCA_944380945.1 uncultured Agathobaculum sp.
TCCCGTGAGGACGGCTCGGGCACCCGCGGCGCGTTCGTCGAGCTGACCGGCGTTGAGGACGACAACGGCGACAACACCACGGTCGAGGCCGAGATCGCCAACCGCACCGACGCGGTGCTGACCACGGTCGCGGGTAACGAAGCGGCCATCGGCTACGTTTCCCTCGGCTCGCTGAACGACACCGTCAAGGCGGTCAAGGTCGACGGCGTGGAGGCGACGGTCGAGAACGTCAAGAGCGGCGACTACACCCTGTCCCGTCCGTTCAACATCGCGACCAAGGGCGAGCCGACCGGCGTTGCCAAGGACTTCATCAACTTCATCCTGAGCGCGGACGGCCAGGCCATCGTTGAGGAAGAGAACTATATCAAGGTAGACGACGCGGCGCCGGCCTTCACTTCGGACGGCTCCTCCGGCCAGATCGCGGTCGGCGGCTCCTCCTCGGTCTCCCCGGTCATGGAGAAGCTGATCGAGGCATATAAGGCGGTCAACCCGAACGCGCAGATCGACCTGCAGACCTCGGACTCCACCTCCGGCATGACCGGCACGATGGACGGCACCTTCGCCATCGGCATGGCGTCCCGTGAGCTCAAGGACGAGGAAGCGGCCGAGCTGACCGGCACGGCGATCGCGCTGGACGGCATCGCGGTCATCGTCAACACCGCGAACACGGTCGAGAACCTGACCATGGACCAGATCCGCAGCATCTACGTCGGCGAGACCACCGACTGGGCGGACGTTGCGGCGTAAGCACAAGAAGAACAGGGAATCAAGGGCGGAATACGGTTTCGCCCTTTCCCACTGTCTACGGGGTGAAACATACATGAACGAATCCGCACTCAAGCAGCGGAGCGGCTGGAAAAACCTGCGCGAGAACATCATGCACGGCGTTTTCTTCGTGTGCGCGCTGGCGTCCATTCTGGCAGTCGCCCTGATCTGCGTGTTCCTGTTTGCCAACGGCCTGCCCGCCATGAAGGAGATCGGGTTTCTGAACTTCCTCTCCGGCACGACCTGGCGGCCGGGCAATGACATTTACGGCATCCTGCCGATGATCGTCGGCAGCATCTACATCACCGCGGGCGCGATCGTCATCGGCGTGCCGATCGGCCTGCTGACCGCCATTTTCATGGCGTTCTACTGCCCCAAGCGCATTTACGGCATCTTAAAGCCCTGCACCGAGCTGCTTGCGGGCATCCCCTCGATCGTCTACGGCTTTTTCGGCATGGTGGTCATCGCGCCGGTCGTGCTGGATGTGGCCAAGGCCTGCGGGGCGAACATCTCCTCGGGCGCGACCATCCTGTCCGCGTCCATCCTGCTCGGCATCATGATCCTGCCGACCATCATCGGCGTGTCCGAGGCCGCGCTGCGCGCGGTGCCGAACAGCTATTACGAGGGCGCGGTCGCCATGGGCGCGACCCATGAGCGCGCGGTGTTCTCGGTCATGCTGCCGGCGGCCAAATCCGGCGTGCTGGCGGGCATCGTGCTGGGCATCGGCCGCGCGATCGGCGAGACCATGGCGGTCATCATGGTCGCGGGCAACCAGCCCCGCCTGACGGCCAGCCTGCTCGACGGCATCCGCACCATGACGGCCAACATCGTCATTGAGATGGGCTATGCGACCGGCCTGCACCGCGAGGCGCTGATCGCCACCGGCGTTGTGCTGTTCGTGTTCATCCTGCTGATCAACCTGTGCTTCTCGGTGCTCAAAAGGAGGAAGGACGCATGACGAGCGAAGCGACGAAAACCACCGGCACCGCCGCGGCAAACGCCAAGGCGCAGCCCAAAAAGATGTACGGCCGCACCAAGGCGCGCGTGCAGAAGGGCCTTGTTTACGCGGCGGCGGTCATCACGTTTGCGGTGCTGCTGTTCCTGATCGCCTACATCCTGATCAACGGCATCCCGCACCTCAAGCCCTCGCTGTTTGAGTGGACCTATAATTCGGATAACGTATCCATGATGCCGGCCATCATCACCACGGTCGAAATGACCCTGCTGGCGCTCGTGATCGCAGTGCCGCTCGGCCTGTTCACCGCGATCTACCTCAACGAGTACGCAAAGCGCGGCAACAAGCTGGTGAATGTCATCCGCATCACGACCGAGACCCTGTCCGGCATCCCGTCCATCGTGTACGGCCTGTTCGGCATGCTGTTCTTTGTCACCCAGCTGCACTGGGGCTACTCGCTGCTCGCGGGCGGCATGACGCTCGCCATCATGATCCTGCCGCTCATCATGCGCACCGCGGAGGAGGCGCTCATGGCGGTGCCGGACACCTTCCGCGAGGGCTCGTTCGGTCTGGGCGCCGGCCGCCTGCGCACGGTGTTCCGCATCGTGCTGCCCAGCGCCATGCCCGGCATCCTGTCCGGCATCATTCTGGCGATCGGGCGCATCGTCGGCGAGACCGCGGCGCTCATCTTCACCGCGGGCACGATGGCGCAGATCCCCGGCCTGCTGCAGTCCGGCCGCACGCTCGCCATCCACATGTATGTGCTGTCCGGCGAGGGCCTGCACATGAACGAGGCGTATGCGACCGCGGTCGTGCTGCTGGCAGTCGTGCTGCTGATGAACGCGCTGTCCGCCCTTGTCGCCAAAAAGCTGACCAAAAAGTAACGGACCGGAAAGCGGGGGAACTGTATGGATCGCAGCGGATGTGTACAATCCATCCGGCGCATGGCGCCGTTCCGCGCGGTGCAGCCGCACCCTGCAGCGGCTGACGCCGCCGCCTCGGCGCGCGCGCTGCGGCAGGCCTCCGGCATGAATGATAAAAGAGGATTATCTATGAATGAAACCAAAATTTCCATCAAGGACATGAACCTGTACTACGGGGATTTCCACGCCCTGCACGACATCGATCTGGACATCAAGGCCAACGAGATCACGGCCTTCATCGGCCCGTCCGGCTGCGGCAAGTCTACCCTGCTGCGCTCGCTCAACCGCATGAACGATCTGGTGGAGGGCTGCAAGATCACGGGCGACATCCGCCTGGACGGCGAGGACATCTACCGCGACTGCGACGTCAACCTGCTGCGCAAGCGCGTGGGCATGGTGTTCCAGAAGCCCAACCCGTTCCCGATGTCGATCTACGACAACATCGCCTACGGCCCGCGCACGCACGGCATCAAGAGCCGCGTCAAGCTCGACGAGATCGTCGAGACCTCGCTGCGCCACGCCGCGATCTGGGACGAGACCAAGGACTGCCTGAAAAAGTCCGCGCTGTCCATGTCGGGCGGCCAGCAGCAGCGTATCTGCATCGCCCGCGCGCTCGCGGCCGACCCGGACGTGCTGCTGATGGACGAGCCGACCTCGGCGCTCGACCCGATCTCGACCGCCAAGATCGAGGACCTTGTGCTCGAACTGAAAAAGGATTATACTATCGTTATGGTCACGCACAACATGCAGCAGGCCACCCGCGTGTCCGACACCACCGCGTTCTTCCTGCTGGGCGACATGATCGAGGTCGGCGATACCGAGAGCCTGTTCTCCATGCCCAAGGATAAGCGCACTGAGGACTACATCACGGGGAGGTTCGGCTGATGAGAAACCGTTTCGACACCCAGCTCATGGAGCTGAACAACGAGCTGATCGCCATGGGCGCGCTGTGCGAGAACGCGATCGCAAGCTCGGTCAAGGCGCTGCTGAACGGCGACACCAAGCTCGCCGCCTCGGCCATCCGCATCGATCAGGAGATCGACCGCAAGGAGCGCGAGCTCGAGTCCATGTGCCTCAAGCTGCTGCTCCAGCAGCAGCCGGTCGCCAGCGACCTGCGCCTGATCTCGGCGGTGCTCAAGATGATCACCGACATCGAGCGCATCGGCGACCAGGCCAGCGACATCGCGGAGATCGTCACCTACCTGTCCGGCGCGTGCGGCCACAACCAGCACATCGACGAGATGGCGCAGGCGACCATCAAGATGGTCACCGACGCACTGGACGCCTTTGTGCGCCGCGACCTGTCGCTCGCGTGGAACGTCATCGAATATGACGACGTGGTCGACAACCTGTTCACCGCGTGCAAGGCCGATCTGATCGCCGAAGTCGCCAAAAACCCGGACGACGGCGAGCGCGTGCTCGACATCCTGATGATCGCCAAGTATCTGGAGCGCATCGGCGACCACGCGACCAACATCGCCGAGTGGGTGGAGTTCTCCATCACGGGCACGCACAAGGGAACGCACGACTGAAGCCGGCCGGTTTGGGCTGCGCCCGGGGAAATCACTGCTTTGCAGTGATTGAGGCTGTCGAAAAACTATGTTTTTCGAACAGCCTCTCGATTGAAACTACAGTT
>CALWJG010000161.1 GCA_944380945.1 uncultured Agathobaculum sp.
CGGGTGCTCACACCCACTTGCCCTTGCAGCATGGAACGGCGTAGGTCCACCCCGTAGGGGCGCGCAGTGCGCGCCCCTACCGCCCGCCTTGCGCTGACTTTCGGGAGGGATGCTGCCACCCCGGAGGGGTGGGTCCGGTGCGCTATAACAAACGCGCACACGCGAAATCCTTCGCTTCGTCGCCGGATGACAGAAGACCATCAGAATGGCAGAAGCGATGTCCAAATGACAGAAGGAGAAAACCGCATTTGAAAACCCTGATCCGCCGTCTGGCGGCGGTGCTGACCGCCGCGCTCATCTGCTTCAACCTGTATTACGAGCTTGCGCCCGGCGTCATCGTGCGGCCCGAGGTCAAGCTCGCCTTTGCCGCGGGCTTCGCCGCGCTGCTCGGGATCGCGCTGTTTTTCGGCGTCCCCAAGGCCGCGCGCGGCGCGCGGCGGCACGATTACATGATGCTGCTGTTCTGGTACTACTTATGGGTGCTGGCCAACCTGCTGTTCTTCGACAACGCCTTCGGCCGCGGCTTCCATATCAGCATGGACTACCTCACCTCCTACCGTATCAATCTGGAGCCGCTGCAGACCATCCGGAATTATCTGCTCGCCTATGACAACGGCAACATCTCGCTGCGGCCGGTCATCATCAACCTGCTGGGCAATCTGGCGGCGTTCGCGCCCATGGGCGTGTTCCTGCCCGCGCTGTTCCGCTGGCAGCGCAGCATTTTCTTCTTCACCGCCACGCTCACGCTTGGCATCACTGCGGTCGAGGTCGCGCAGGTGTACACCGGCGCAGGCTCGTGCGACGTAGACGATCTGATTTTGAACCTCGCCGGCGCGCTGATCGTCTTTGTCATCTGCCGCATCACGCCGGTCTGGAAGCATATCTGCCGGGTCAACCCGCGCACCTGACGAAAGGAGTTTTCCGCCTTGACAAACAGCCCCTCCCCCATCCTGCTCGATCTGGGGCAGGGCGGCTGCCGCCTGATCCTGACACCCGCACGCATCGCGCAGCACGCGAAGGAATATCAGCTGCAGTTCGACCAGTGGCTCACTGCGCCGGCAAGCGAACACGGCTATTGGGTCGCCAGTCCGGACGGCACGCCCGCCCTGTGCTATGACGGGGCGGAGGCCTTTGTCCGGTGGCTGAACGAATTTGTCCTCACGCCGGACGAGACGCCGGCCAGCGTCGTGCCGGTGCTGCCGGTACTGCATTTTTGAATCACGAAAGGGGCTCTTTCCCAATGTTTGATACCGTACTCATCGCCGGCCTCGGCCTGATGGGCGGCTCGATGGGCAAAACCATCAAGGCGCGCACGCTCAGCCGGGTGCTCGGCTGGAACCGCACCCGGGCGACTGCCGAGCAGGCGCTCGCGGACGGCGCGATCGACGCGATCGCGTCCGAGGCGCTGTTCAAAGAAGCCGATCTGGTCATCATCGGCCTGTACCCGCAGGCGACGGTCGACTGGCTGCTCGAAAACATGCCCAAAATGAAAAAAGGCTGCGTGGTCGTCGACATGGTCGGCGTCAAGCAGTTCATGGTAGACCATCTCGACCGGGCCGCGCGCGACGCGGGCGTGCACTACGTCGGCGGCCACCCGATGGCGGGCCGCGAGTTCTCCGGCCTGGATTTTTCGCTGCCCACGCTGTTTGACGGCGCGAGTATGATCTTCGTGCCGACCAGCAGCAGCAACGAGCGCGTGCTCGAGCAGCTCGAGGCGTACTTTATGTCGCTCGGCTTCGGGCAGACCGTGCGCTGCACAGCCGCGCAGCACGACCGGATGATCGCCTTTACCTCACAGCTGGCGCACATCGTGTCCTCCTCCTACATCAAAAGCCCGGAGGCCGACCGGCACGACGGCTACTCGGCGGGCAGCTACAAGGACCTGACCCGCGTGGCCAAGCTCAACGAGACCATGTGGAGCGAGCTGTTCCTGTGCAACGCCGAACCGCTCGCCGCCGAGATCGACGAGATCATCACCCATCTGGACGAATACCGCCGTGCCATCCGCGCGGGCGACCGCGAGACCCTCACCGCCCTGCTGCGCGACGGCCGCGAGCGCAAGGAACGGCTGGGCTGACCGCCCCCCACAGGCAGGAAAAGAGCTCCCCAAGTTGGGGAGCTCTTTTGTCTGTATTCTGGCTTCTGTTTACAGCGCTTTCTTCCACAGACCGTGCAGGTTGCAGAATTCATAGGCCGCCTCGGCGGTCTCGCCGTCCGCCAGACGGAACGCCGCCTCGGGCGCGCCGGTGTGGTCCAGCACCGCGCGGTGCACGCCCCGGTTGGTCACCAGCCAGATGAAGGCGATGTGGTGTTCCTCAGCCATGGGGTGCTGCACCTCGCCGACGGCCACCTTGACCGTGTCGCCCTCGACCGTGACCACAGGCACATGCTTTTCCGCCGCGCCGTCGGTCTCGCCGGCCTTGAATTGCTTCATCGGCTCGCCGCAGCAGATGACCGGCACACCGCTGTCGTCGATCTTCTCGATGATGTTGCCGCAGTGCATGCACTTAAAGATTTTCAGTTCCATGGGACTTCCTCCTTTTTGCGCCGCTTGCTTTGCCGCGCTGTCCAAATTTGATGCGCGCCGCGGGCGCGCCGCTTTCTAAAACCCGGGGCATGGCAGCCCATACCCCCGGATCTTATCCTGATCCGCTGCCCGTCAATAACCGGTTTTTCCGTCCAGCACGTCGTCGTGATAGATCCAGTCGCGCACGTCAATCACGTCGTATGTATCGCTGTCCCGCCGGATGACCACCTGCGCGATGCCCGCGTTGATGATCATGCGCTTGCACATGGTGCAGGAATCCGCGTCGCGCATGATCTCGCCGGTCGTCATATCCCGGCCGACCAGATAGAGCGTCGCGCCGAGCATCTGCTCGCGCGGGGCGGCGATGATGGCGTTGGCCTCGGCGTGCACCGAGCGGCAGAACTCGTAGCGCTCGCCGCGCGGGATGTTCATTTTCTGCCGGATGCAGGTGCCGATGTCGATGCAGTTCTGCCGGCCGCGCGGCGCGCCGGTGTAGCCGGTGGAGACGATCACGTCGTTCTTGACGATCACCGCGCCGAAATTGCGCCGCAGGCAGGTGCCGCGCTCGAGCGCGACCTGCGCCATATCGAGGTAGTAGTTGACCTTATCCCGTCGTTTCATAGCAAAATCCCCTTACTTTGTCTGCCCGCTGTGCAGCGTGCCGTTTTCCAGACAGAGCTGCCGCGCGGCCCGCGCCGCGGCGCTGCGGTCGTGCGTGATCAGCACGATCGTGTTGCCCGCCCGGTGCAGCCGGTCGAACAGCGCGAGCACGTCCGCCGCCGCCTCCGGGTCCAGACCCGCGGTGGGCTCGTCCGCCAGGATCACATCCGGCTGCGTGACGACCGCACGGGCGATGGCCACGCGCTGCTGCTGCCCGCCGGACAGCTGGCCGGGCTTGTGCATCAGCCGGTCGGACAGGCCGACCGCCTCGAGCTGCTCGGCCGCGCGCCCCAGCCGCACCGCATGCGGCACGCCCTGCAGCACGAGCGGCAGCGCGACGTTTTCCAGCGCGGTCATGCCCGGGATGAGCTGGAAGCGCTGGAACACAAAGCCGATCCGCTCGCTGCGCAGCCGCGCGAGCGCCTGCGGCGGCAGGCGGGAGACGTCCTCCCCGTCGAGCAGGTAGCGGCCCGCGGTCAGCGTGTCGAGCAGGCCGAGCACATGCATAAGCGTCGACTTGCCCGAGCCGGACGCGCCGGTGATGGATACGTACTCCCCGCGCGCCACGTCCAGATCGACCGCACGCAGCGCACAGACGCCGCTTCTATGATATATTTTACTCGCATGGATGAGCTTTAGCAAGGGATTTCGCCTCCTGTTTTTCAGTATGGCGAAATTCCGCGGCGCTTATGCGGGCGCAGGCAAAAAAGCCTGCGCGCAATCAGGCATTGCTTTTTGGCCACCGCACCGGTATAATAAAAGCCGGTGATACAAATGCAGATTATCATGGAGGGCCTGCCGCTGAGCCGGGCCGAGCAGCTGCAATATGTGCAGTATCTTCAGGAAAAATACCCGGACCGCATTCTGGACAAGGTGTTTCTGGACGCGACCGAGGACGCGGTCGCCATCCGGTGCGAATACCACATCCCCCGCCCGGTCGCCAAGATGGGCGGCTACTACATCGGCGACCCGGCGCACTGGAACCGCGCCAAGCAGGCCGAGCTGCGGGATACGCTGCCCAATCCGGTCGATCCCGCACAGGGAAAGGCCAAATGATATGTTCCTTATCCGAAAACCGAGGGCTTTGCGCAA
>CALWJG010000162.1 GCA_944380945.1 uncultured Agathobaculum sp.
TCCGGGCGGTACTTTTCGATGATTGCGGTCGGCAGCTCGCCCGCGAGATAGCTGAGGTCGCGCACATCCTCACTCTCATTGGACAGGAACGCATGCAGGTTGACCGTACCTTTTTCCTGATCATCCAGCTGGAAGCCGTCGGCTCCTCTCACAGGAAACGCCGTGGCGATCGCATTTTGCAGCAGCGCCTCGATGTCCGCGCGGTCGTTCACGCTGACGGTCTCCCATTCGCTCGATTCCTCATCAATAAACCGCAGATACGAGATCTGCACCTCGGTCACCTGCGCCGGGTCGAGCGCCTGCGGAACAAGGCCGGTCAGTTCCTTGATCTGCGCGAGCGTTTCGGTGTCCTGATCGGACACGATCGCGCTGCCGCAGTAGCCATAGCCGCCCTCGCCGTCATCTACATACAGGCCGACCTCCAAAACCGGCTTCGCCGTGTCCGTGCGGCAGAGAGATTCCTCGCGCAGCGTGTGAATGATCTGCCATGCCTGCTCTGCGTTGTCCACCATGGCGCTTTCGTCGAGCGACGGATCGACAGTGAGCTCCACCATCACGTCCTGCGATGCTTCCATTTTTTCTTCAAAGGTGAACAGCGGCCACTGGGTGCGCTTGTATTCCTCGGACTGGTAGATCTGATGCCGCAGGCCGTCTACCTCATTATTCTCCGGCAGCACATAGTAGCGCGCCTTGACGCTGTTCCCGGTCTGGCAGTAGATGCGGACGCCCTGATAATTCTGTCCGTCGTTATACCCGCTGTCCTTCTGCTGAACGCCGAGCTCCATCAGGCGGTGCACCGCGTCGAGGTTGGCGGGGTCGGTCAGCATCTTATCCGACGAGTCGTAGTGCGAATCCAGCTGCACTGCGGTCATATCCGCGCGGTCGGGCACCCAGCGATCAAAGCCGGTCACGTCGAATTTCATGCCCAGCATGACGGCGGCCAGCACCACCAGAATGGCCAGCAGGTGCAGCGGCTTGCCGAAGATCGCGCGGAAGTCAAACGCATAGATGATCTCCACGATCCAGTGGAACAGCACCGTGCCGACCACAAGGCCGACCCAGAACCACAGGCTGCCCGCGATCAGTTCGAACACGAGCGCGAACGCCGTGCCGATCACCATGCACATGAACACCTTGACCGGCACACGGGCCGGCAGGAAGGCCAGCGCCGTGCCCGCCCGTTCGCTGCGCCGGATGCGGTACAGGAAGAGCGCGAGCGCGGTCACGGCCACGGCCGCAATCAGGTAGCCGATGAGCAGGCCGGCCGCCGAGCCGCGCTCCCCTGTGCCAAACATGGTGAAGCTATTGTACTGCGTGCCGCCCACCGTAAAATACTGGAACACCGGCGACAGGCGGATGGCCGTGTTCCATGCGCTGTCTGCCGTGACATAGGTATCGTAGAACTTCTGGCACAGCCCGACCATCAGCGTGCGCACCAGCAGGGGCGAGAAGAACACCCACGCGAGCAGCAGCAGGGTGATGATCGTGTTGCCGCAGAAAACCGTGGTCAGCACGGTCAGCGCATACACGAGCAGGAACACGATCAGGTGGCACAGCACCGCGCCGCCGATCTCATTCCAGCGCACGGCCTCGCCGCAGCCCATGGCGCAGGCGCAGGCCACGGTGATGGCCTGCATGATGAAATACATCACAAAGGGGCATACCACGCCGGTCAGGAAGTTGTTTGCGAACAGGCGCGTGCGCGAAATGGGCAGCGAATGGTAGAAATCCACCTTCTGCCGGTTGTGCAGGTAGGCGAACATCGCCACGCCGCACACCACCGCGAGCGCCAGGAATACCATTTTGACAAAGGGATTGTCCCCGCCCAGCACGTCCGCGGCGCTGTCCATTGCGGTCTTCCAGTCCAGCTGCACGGCCGCCTGCGGCAGGGTCTTGAGATTCAGCGCGCGCTGCTCGAGCGCGTTCTGCAGGGTCATCAGCGTGGGCAGCAGCAGGCTGAGGAAAAAGCCCACGCCCGCGAGCACGAGCGCCCACATATTGCGGCGCATGCTGTCCCACAGCAGGCCCTTAGAAGAGAAGCTTTTTGACGTCATAGCCGGCCACCTCCGTTTCGTTGATAAAGATCTCCTCCAGCGTCAGCGGCAGCAGCTCGCAGAAGCTGGGGTGCATGGCGTTGACGCGGGCGAGCAGCTCCTCGCGGCTGCCGCGCGCGGTCAGCGTGTAGAGCGAGCCGCGCCGGTCGAGGTGCAGGATATCGAATCCCGCCCAGGCGTTTTCGGGCAGCTCTTCGGCGAAGATGCACTGCATCTTGAACATGCCGAGCTTCATCTCGTCCAGATCGCGCGAGAACAGGATGCCGCCGCGGTGCAGCAGGCCGACATGGTCGCAGATGTCCTCGAGCTCACGCAGGTTGTGGGACGCGATGACCGGCGTCAGGCCGCGGCTGTCCACGTCCTCGGCGAACAGGCTCTTGACCGTCTGCCGCACGACCGGGTCGAGCCCGTCGAACGTCTCGTCGCAAAACAGGTAGTCCGTGCCCGCACACAGGCCGCAGATGACCGAGACCTGCTTTTTCATGCCCTTGGAGAACGTGCGCAGCTTGCGCTTTTCGTCCAGCCCGAAGCCGTCCATCAGCTTGTGGTAGCGCTCCTCGTCAAAGCGGCGGTAAAAGCGCTTGTAGTAGTTTTTCATCTCCTGCGGGGTGCTGTTCGGGAAAAAGAACTGCTCATCCGAGATGAAGAAAAACCGCTCCTTGAGCGCGATGTTCTCGAAAATATCCGCATCGTCGATGCGCACCGTGCCCTCGTCCGGCGACAGGATGCCCGAAAGCATGCGCAAAAAGGTCGATTTGCCCGCGCCGTTCGAGCCGATCAGCCCGTAGACCGAGCCGTCCCGCACCTCGGCGCACACATGGTCCACCGCCGTGACGTTTCCAAAGCGTTTGGTCGCGTTTTCCGCTGTGATCATTCCCTGTCCTCTCCTTTCGTGCCGAGCCAGCCGCGCAGCTGCTCCTCCGTCGCGCCGAGCGTGCGCGCCCGGCCGGCCAGCGCGCCGATCTCCGCGCCGATCTCGTCCAGCCGCCGCGCCCGCAGCGACGCGATATCGTCTGAAATGAAATTCCCCCGCCCCTTGGCCGCATAGATCACGCCGCGGCGCTCGAGCTCCGCATACGCGCGCTGGATCGTGTTCGGGTTGATCGAAAGCTCCATCGCCAGCTGCCGCACGCTCGGGATCTGGGTGTCCGCGGGCAGCGCGCCGCGCAGGGCGAGGTCCTCGATGCCGTCCACCACCTGTTCATAAATGGGCCGCGGGTCCCGGTAGTCGATCTTCACCACATTGCGCGCCTCCTTTCCTTCCTGCATTCTATTTGTCTTATGTGTATTATATGTCTTAATACACTTGCAGTATAGCAGGCCGCCAGGGATTTGTCAATCGCTTTTTGGGCGAAAACGTGGTATACTGTTTGCAGCAACAAACAGGAGGCGCACATGGTACATCTGGGAAACGACTGGGACGGCATCCTCGCCGGCGAGTTCCAGCAGGAATATTATAAGAAGATCCGCTACTGGCTCAAAAAGGAATACGCGGAGCAGACCATCTATCCCCCGATGGAGGATATTTTCAACGCGCTGCGGTATACGGCCTATCAGGATGTCAAGGCGGTCATCCTCGGGCAGGACCCCTACCACGGCCCGGGGCAGGCGCACGGGCTGTGTTTTTCCGTGCGGCCGGGCGTGCCCCAGCCGCCGAGCCTGCAGAACATCTTCAAGGAACTGCAGAGCGACCTCGGCATCGCGCCGCCCAGGGACGGCACGCTGACCCGCTGGGCGGAGCGCGGCGTGCTGCTGCTCAACACCACGCTGACCGTGCGCCGCGGACAGGCCAACAGCCACAAAAACCTCGGCTGGACGACCTTCACCGACCATGTGATCGAAAAGCTCAACCAGCACGAGCGGCCGGTGGTGTTCCTGCTCTGGGGCGGCAACGCGCGCAGCAAAAAGGGCCTGATCACCGCGCCGCAGCATCTGGTGCTCGAGTGCGCGCACCCCTCGCCGCTCTCGGCGAGCTACGGCTTTTTCGGCTGCCGGCATTTTTCCAAATGCAACGCCTTTCTGGCGCAGCACGGCGTCGAGCCCATCGACTGGGACCTCAACCACGAATAAGTACAGCGCAAAAGCAGGGGGCTGCCCGACGGGCAGCCCCCTGCTTTTGCGTTTCGTATTATGCCTGCGATTTTTTGAGCAGCGCCATGAATTCCTCACCGGTGATGGTCTCCTTTTCCAGCAGGTAATGCGCCAGCCGGTGCAGGG
>CALWJG010000163.1 GCA_944380945.1 uncultured Agathobaculum sp.
AAAGCCGTTGTTTCCGATGAAACAACGGCTTTTCTTTTGCCTTTTGCCGGAAAAATCGAAAGCATACACCAATACCGCCCGTCAGGACGGAAAAACAGGGCGCGCGTTTCGCTTTGGGAGAGGGCGCGCCTTCGCTCTTTCCCGCGGCGGAACAGTCCCGTCCGATGCCGCGGATTTATAAGATCAGGTTGCCCTCTGCCCGCGGCCTGCGGTATAATCATGTCAGCAAATGCAGGAAAGCGGGGTGCCCTAATGAAACGGAGAACAGCTGCATGGCTGCTGTCCCTTTGCCTGCTCAGCGTCCTGGCCGTGCCGGCGCATGCAGCAGATGCCGGCCTGCAACGCGTGCGGGCGGTTTATCTGGGCGTGGAGCAGTATGGAGCCGTGGACAGAAGCGGGATGCGTGCCTTCCGGCATCGCTTCTGGATCAATGGCAGCAGCGTGGCCTATCCCATCGCTGCCGACAGCGCATATTCCATCCAGAATCAGCTGCAGGAGGGCTATGTCTATGATATCACCGTGAAGAACGGCAGTGTAACGGCCGCCGCGCCGGCCGCCGCTGCGGCGGAGGGCGCTGTCGCAGCGGCGGATGGTGCGTCCCTTACCGTCGGCGGGAGAACAATCCCGCTGGACGGCGCGGCGGTCTGCCGGATCGCCAGTGCAGCAGGCGGGGCGGCGGTGACGGCCGCCTCCGCCGCCGATTTGCAGGCCGGCAGGGCGGTGAAAGCGTATGAGGAGCACGGCCGGTATACCATATATCTGACCCCGGTGGCGGAGCCATATACGGCGCCGGTCTCCGGCACGCCGGGCCTGAAAACGCTCAAGAATTTTCTTGCGACCGCCATGGAGCCGGTCGGGACGACCCTGTATGTCTATGGCGGCGCGTGGAACTGGCAGGACACCGGCGCGTCCATGCAGGCGTCCTCTATCGGCCTACCGCAGTCATGGGTGGATTTTTTCCAGCGCCAGACGGCGGACTACACCTACAAGCATCCCGTGCCGGCGGACAGCTACTATCCCTTTGGCCGTTGGAATCAATATTATTACGCAGGCGCGGACTGCTCGGGCTATGTCGGCTGGGTGGTCTACAACACGATGCATACGCAGAGCGGCGGGACCGGCTATGTGCAGGACGCGACTACAATGGCGCAGGCATTCGCCGACCTTGGCTGGGGCGCCAAAACGCAGAATATCCGGCGCTCGGACTTCCGGCCCGGCGACATCATGAGCATGAACGGGCATATCTGGATTTGCCTGGGCGCCTGCGACGACGGCAGCCTGGTCATTCTCCACTCCACCCCGTCGGGCAGCGTCACCGGACAGCGCGGCGGCGGTGTGCAGATCAACGGCGTGGGCGACAGCGAAAACTGTCAGGCCGTGCAGCTCGCCAGAACCTATATGAGCCGCTATTTCCCGGCGTGGTACAGCCGGTATCACAGCGTGTATAAAAATTATGCCAGCTACACCTCGTTCAGCGCGGGTGCAGCCGGCAAATTCAGCTGGGACATCGGCGGCGTATTGGATGATCCGGACGGCTACCGCAATATGCGCGCAGAGGAGATCCTGGCCGACCTGTTTGGGGAGACAAATCCAATCACGGCCGCGGCAGGACAGGGCGGAACGATCGTCCCGTCCGGAACCGTCCACGTGAAAGCAGGCGATCCCCAAAGCTTTGTCATTGCGCCAGACGACGGTTACGAAATCGCGTCTGTCATTGTCGACGGCGTCGATGTGACCAATCAGCTCGTCAACGGCCGCTATACGTTCGCCTGTGTGGATCGGCCGCACGCGATACAGGCCTCATTCCGGGCAGGGGACGTCTGGTTCGTGGATGTGCCTGCCGGAACATATGCTTACGACGCCGTGCGCTGGGCGGTGGAAAATCACATCACGCAGGGAACGGAAGAGACTGTCTTCGGTCCGGAGGAGCGCTGCACCCGTGCGCAGGCGGTGACATTGCTCTGGCGGGCGGCCGGCGCGCCTCAGGCCGCCGACGAAGCCGTGTTTGCCGACGTGCCGGACGATGCGTTTTATGCGGACGCGGTGCGCTGGGCAGCCGATGCGGGCGTCGCGCAGGGGATGGACGACGCGCGGTTCGGCCCGGACGAAAGCGTGACGCGGGGACAGGCGGTCACCCTGCTCTGGCGGGCGGCCGGCGCGCCTCAGGCCGCCGACGAAGCCGCGTTTGCCGATGTGCCGGACGATGCATTTTACGCGGACGCTGTGCGCTGGGCAGTCGGTGCGGGCGTCACGCAGGGAACCGCTCCCGCGCGCTTTTCGCCGGACGAGCCCTGCACAAGGGGGCAGCTCGTGACCCTGCTGTATCGCGCGGCGGGGTGAGCGCAGGCGGGCGGTAAACCCGGTTGCATACAGAGCGCCCGACACCAGCCGGTTTGTGCTGATGTCGGGCGCTTTGCGCTGCGTGATTTACCGGCGCGGGCGGGGCGTCACTCCTCCCGCAGGCGCTCGACCACGGTGTGCCGCGCGGCGGCGCGGACGGTGAGAACGGGGATGCCCGCCCCCAGCAGGGCGAACAGCGGGATCACGAGCAGGAAGGGCGTCAGGTCCAGCCGGTAGGTGAAGAACCAGAACAGCCCCTCCACCGCCCGGAAGGCCACCGGCCCCAGAACGACCGCGAGCGCGAGCGCCAGCCCGGCCGCCCCGAGGGCGTACAGCAGGCCCTCCCAGACCAGCATGGCGCGCAGCTGCCCGCCGGTCATGCCCACGGCCTGCAGCACCGCCAGCTCGCGCCGGCGGGCGATGATGCCGGTGAGCACGGCGTTGAAGAAGTTAAGCACCCCGACCAGCCCCACGATGAAGCTCAGCGCCCCGCCCAGCAGCAGGAACATCGAGCGCATGCTCTCAAACTCGGCGGCGTAGGTGGCCTTGCTCTCGTAGTCGAGCTCCGGGTTGACATTCTCCGTGTAGTCCTGCAGGAAGGACTCCATGGCAGCGTTTGCCTCGTCCGCGGTGTCAAAGGCGTAGTACATGACGGAATCCGTGCCGGTGTCCTGCACAAAGGTCCGGTCGTTCAGGATGAATTCGTCCGCCCCGTAGTAGCGGTAGGAGAGGGCGGAGGGCACCGTCACCAGCGCGGCCACGGTGTAGTCCACGTCCCGGTACTTCGTCGGCCGCTCCACATAGTTGGCCCCGGCGGGGATATCCTCGTACGCGGCCCAGACCTCGCCGGTGTCCGGGTCATAGAACTCGCTCTCCTCCACATACCGCACCGTCACGGTGTCGCCCAGCCGGGCCCAGTGGGAGTTCATATCGGCGTTTCCGTAGTCATCCTCGCTGTACACGGCGGCGATGGCGCGGCTCCCCGCTTCGCAGAGGGCGGACAGGTCGCCGTCCAGCACCGTCAGGTGCTCCAGCGCAAAGGCGCTCATGCCGGAGAGCTGAACCCGGTCGGCCAGCAGACCTGCCTTGTTCCGGTCGGTCAGGCGGATCAGGCCGTCCATCTGCTCCGGAGTGTAGAACCCCTCTTTATTCTGCCGGAACCAGTCCTCGGTGACGTATTCCAGCGCCCCGCCGGTCTGGCCGTACACCACGCCGCTGTCCGTGATGCCGCCCTGCGCGGCGATGTCGTCCATGGCCTGCTGCGGCACGCCCATATCGTCCGCAAAGCCCAGCGTGGCGGATTGGAACTTGCCCGCATTGGCCACGATGAAGTCGCTGGCGGTGAAGTTGGACACATATTTGTCCATGTCAAACCCGCCGGCAAAGTTCACCGTCACGGTGAGCAGCACCACCGCGAGCGACAGCGAAAGCACGGTCACCACGGTTTTCCGCTTGCTGCGGCCCAGATTGGCCCACGCCATGGAAAAGGGGCTGACCCGCCGGGCTTTCCGGCCTTTGGCGCGAATTTTCCCGCCGCCGCCCTCGGTGTAGCGCACTGCCTCCACCGGCGAGACCTTCGCCGCCATCCGGCCGGGCTTGCGGCAGGAGAGGAGGACGGTGAGCAGGGCGAACAGGGCCGCGGCCAAAAAGATCCACGGGCTGACCGAGGTCATGGGTACGATCCCGTCCAGCCGCGACACGATCACCGGCGTCAGCTGCCCGCCGATCAGCCAGCCGATGACAAGGCCGATGGGGATGCCGGCGGCCGAGAGCGCGAGCGCCTGCAGGCGGATGATGCGCCGCAGCTGCCGGGGCGTGGTGCCGATGGTCTTGAGCAGGCCGTAGAACCGGATGTCCCCGGCCACCGAGATCTGGAACACGTTGTAGATGATGAGGTAGCCGGTGAAGATGATCAGCAGG
>CALWJG010000164.1 GCA_944380945.1 uncultured Agathobaculum sp.
TCGTCGCCGGGGCGGTGGCAGTCCGAGCCGGCGGTCATGATCAGGCCGTGCTTTTCCGCATAGGCGCGCGCCAGATCGTTGTGGCTGTCGTGCCGCGGGTTGCAGTTGAGTACCTCCACACCGTCCAGATATTCCGCCGGCGCGGGCGTGCACTTGGGGCGGAAGGGATGCGCCTGAATGAGCAGCGCGCCGTCCGCGCGGTACTGGGGTGCGAACGCCGCAAGCCCCTCGCGCATCACCTTGTCCGGGTCGGCGAGCAGCTCGTGGTGGAAGCCGTACAGCAGATAGTCGTTTTCCGACCCGTCAAAGCGCAGTTCAGCGCCCTCATAGATCCGGATGCCGTATTTTTCCGCCTCCCGCTTGAGACGGCGGTAGCCGAGCAGGAACGCTTCGGTCTTGCTGCCGGGGGTGGTCAGGTCGATGTCCGCATAGTCGAAGCACTCGCGGTTGTAGTGGTCGGTCACGCAGATGGCCGCATAGCCCGCGGCCGCATAGGCCCGGATGAGCGCCTGCGCGCCCAGCCAGCCGCAGTGCGAAATGTAGGTGGTGTGCAGATGGGTTTCGATCCGATACATGGTGCATTCTCCTCTGTGTTGATGGATACGGGCGGAACAACAGAAAATGCCGCCTGAGGCGGCATTTTTTGTGAAAACGCAGCAGAGCATTCCGCCGGTGTGAATGAAAGATAGAATGTAGTAAGAATGTAGATAGATAGTAAGAAAAGAGTGAGTGGGGAAAACGGAACCCCTTACTGCGTTTTACTGGCATTGCCGGTCTCACGGCAGGAGCTGCGCGTGATCAAAGTCGGGCGGATCAGGCGGTGGGTGAATTCGTCGCGTTCGGACGAATCGATGATATTCGTCAGCAGATTGACGGCCGCCTGCGCAAGCAGCGGCTTACGCTGATCCACGGTGGACAAGGTGATCTTGGGCAGGGAGGAGTAGATGATATTGTCAAAGCCGAGCAGTGAAATATCATCCGGAATGGAAATATGGCATTCGTCGGCCGCCTGCATGACGCCGAGCGCGAGCGAGTCGGTGGCAGCAAAGATCGCGGTATAGTGGATGGGTTTGGTGAACAGCTGCCGGCTCAACTCATAGCCATGGGTGATCGAGGATGCGTCCGCGGGGTTCTCCACCACGATGGGCTGGACCCCTGCGCGCTGGAGCGCTTCGGCAAATCCGGAAAAACGCAGCCGGTGCGTGATGCTGGAGGGGCGGTATCCCAGATACAGGATGTCGCGATGCCCCAGCGAAAGCAGGTATTCGGCGGCGAGCCGGCCGCCGGCCTGATTGTCCACGCTGACCGAGTTGACCTCCGCGCCGTTCTCTGCGGTCGCCGTGCCGAGCAGCACGGCGGGCAGGGCGGCGGAATACTGCTGCATCCAGTGGATCGAATCGTTGCGCGAACTGGCAAGGATGATGCCGTCCACCTGATGGCTGAGCAGGAAGCCGAACAGCTCCTCGGTTATTTTGGGGTCGTTGAGACTGTTGCACAGCATGACATTGTAGCCCAGACTGCGCGCATGCGTCTCCACGCCCAGGGATAATTCGGAATAAAAGGGGTTGGTGACCTCGGGCACGATCAGCCCGAGCACGTTGGTCTTGCTGCAGATCAGGCTGCGCGCCAATGCATTGACCCGATAGCCCTCCTCGCGGCAGATTTGCAGGATCCGGCTGCGCGTGCTCTCGCTCAGCTCGGTGGAGCCGCTGAGCGCACGGGAGACTGTGGAACAGGACACGCCGGCGATCCGTGCAATATCCTTGATGGTGACACGCCGCATCGTGATGGCAGCCTCCTTCCTTGTGGTTGTTCTATACTCATATCATACCGTATTTGAACCGCAAAAACAAGGACGGAAACGTTTGGTTCTGTGTTTTAACGATAGAATTCTTCAATATACTGGTTGACGTCAGCCTCGGTGCCGCGCAGCGGGCCGGGGGACTCCATCTTGAGCGAGACGGCGGCGGTGGCAAACAGCAGCGCCTGATCGATCGGCGCGCCGGTCATGCGCTTGGCGAGATAGGCGCCGAACGTGGTATCGCCGCGGCCGGTGCGGCCGGACAGGTTGCGCGCCTTGACCGGGCAGGTGTAGTAATCGTTGCCGTCGTAGACCAGCATTTCGCTGTTGTGCGAGATCAGGATCTCCTTGGCGCCCCAGTCATACAGCATTTTTGCGGCCGCGCGGCGGTCGTCCGTGCCGGTGAGGATCTCGGCCTCGGCCGCATCGGTCTTGAGAAAATCGAAATACGGCAGGTATTCCAGCTTGTCCTTCCAGTCGTGGAAGTTCATCGTGCCGTCCTCGTTGTGGCGCAGGAAGCCCTGGATGTCCGCGGAAACCTTGCCGCGCTGGCTGAGCGAAACGATCAGCTCGTTGGGGAAATCGCCGTACAGCAGGCCGGCCAGATGATACAGGCCGCAGTCCACCGCCGGGATCTGCGCCGGCGTGATCGCATCGGACTGCTGCAGGCATTCCGCCTTGCGGCGCTCGCGGTCTGCGGTGAAGTAGGTGTTGCGCATCAGGGTCGTGTGCGCCGACGGAAGCAGGAACACATCCTCCCGGGGCAGGGTGAACGCATCGAGAATGTCGGAATCCTCGGGGTGGATCTTGACGGAGACGCATACCTTTGCGTTTGCGGCCTTTGCGGCTGCTGCACAGAAAAATACGGCGCCGCCGATCTCATCGACGGATTTTCCGGTATAATCAATGTTGACATCTCTTGTTGCCGGACCGATTAACATCAGATCATATTTCATATGAATCACTCTTTCAAATCGTTTCGGTAACGTTTGCGTAAGTACAGTATAAGCGATAATGAAACAGAATGCAACTATATAACATGCACAAAATACACCGGGGCAAACTTGTGTAAAGGGTAAAAATGCTAAAAATGATATTGACATCGGAAAAGAACAGGTGTAGGCTTTACCCATGAACGGAAACGTTTGCGTAAATCATTCCCCGCAGAGATGAGAGAGGAAAGGGGAGCTGTTTATGATCAAAGCGGTCTTTTTCGATATTGGCGGCACCATCCATACGCAGCGTGCCACGCCGGAATGTGACCGCGCTTACGCAGAGGAATTGTGGAGCTGCCTCAGGGACCACGGCATCCAGACCGAGCAGAGCCCGGCGCTGCTGCTGCCGCATATCGACGCGGGGGCGAAGGCGTACAAGCATTTCTGCGAGGAAAAGCTCATCGAGCTGCCGCAGGACCGGATCTGGCAGGAATTCATGCTGAAGGATTACGACATTCCGCCGGATCAGCTGTGCGGGCTGGGCGAGCAGCTGTGCTACATGTTCGACCGGCGCCGCAAGCATATCGAACAGCGGCCGGGGCTGCAGGAAATACTCGAAGGGCTCCGGCAGCGCGGATTGCGGATGGGCGTGATCTCCAACATCATGAGCCTGACTTTCGTGCCGCGCATCCTGGAGGAATACGGCATCGGGCAGTATTTTGAAACGCTGGTGCTCAGCAGCGTCTGCGGCATCCGCAAGCCCCGGGCGGAGATCTTCGAGATCGCCCTCAAGGAGACCGGGCTGGACCGGCACGAGGTTTGCTATGTGGGGGATACGATCTCCCGCGATGTGCGCGGCGTGCGCAACGCCCGCTGGCCGCTGATGATCCAGATCGACAACCCTTTGACCTACCACAAGGATAAAAAATACCGCGGCATGGGCTTTGAACCGGATGTCCGCATCCGGGAATTGTCCGAGCTGATCCCCGCCATAGAGGGATTCAATCACAAATTAGAGGAGGGGGCATAACCAACATGAAACCAAAGGAACAGAATTATTCCCGGTCCAGAAGGCTGAAAAATCAGGTCAAGGCAGTGGTGACCAACCCCTATAACGTGATCGTGCTGATCGCGATCGTGCTGCTGACCTACCTGATCGTGCTGCCGCTGCTGGACATGATCTCCACTTCGTTCACGCTGGCCCAGAAGGACGCACGGCTCGCCGGCGGCCAGGCGGGCGACTTCACGCTGTATTACTGGCACCGCCTGCTGGCCAGTGAGCTGACCGGCCAGATGCTGGTCGAGCCGCTGCTCAACTCGCTGCTGATCGGCTTCTGCGTTTCCTTCTTCGCGATCCTGATCGGCTCGGTGCTGGCGTGGCTGATGGTCCGCACCGACCTGCCGTTCAAGAAGTTCTTCTCGCTGGCGGTCATCATCCCGTACATGATCCCCAGCTGGTGCAAATCGCAGGCATGGCTGACCATGTTCAAGACCGAAC
>CALWJG010000165.1 GCA_944380945.1 uncultured Agathobaculum sp.
AAGTGGGGCGCGCTCATCCACTGAACTATTATGGCGACGCTCGTGTGGGGATTTGCGGCAGTCTGCCGCAGCCGGACGGCATCGGCAAAATCGTGATCGCCACCGGCGGCACGAGCGATATCCCGGTGGCCGAGGAGGCGGCGCTGACCGCGCAGGCGCTGGGCAACGAGGTGACGCGGCTGTACGACGTTGGCGTCGCCGGCCTGCACCGGACGCTGTCCCATCTGGACGAGATCATGGGCGCGACGGTGATCATCGCCATCGCGGGCATGGAGGGTGCGCTCGCCAGCGTGATCGGCGGATTGGCGGACTGTCCGGTCATCGCGGTGCCGACCAGCATCGGCTACGGGGCGTCCTTCCACGGCCTCTCCGCGCTGCTGTCCATGCTCAACTCGTGCGCCAGCGGCGTGTCCGTGGTCAATATCGACAACGGCTTCGGCGCGGGCTACCTCGCCAGCATGATCAATCACATCAAAGCGGAATAAGGAGGGCGTGAGCCATGAAAATACTGTATCTGGACTGTGGCATGGGCGCGGCGGGCGATATGCTGGCCGGCGCGCTGCTCGAGCTGCTGCCCGACCCCGATGCCTTCGTGCAGGAGCTGAACGCGCTGGGCATTCCGGGGGTGTCGTTCCGCCGGGAGACGGCGGAGAAGTGCGGCATCCGCGGCACGCACCTGTCGGTGACCGTGCACGGCGAGGAGGAGGAGAGCATCGACTGCGGCCCCGGCCATGCGCATATGCACGACCATGACCATGGCCATGTGCACGAGCATGACCATGACCATGCGCACGCGCATTCCCACGGCCACGAGCACGGCCATCACCACCACAGCAGCCTGCATGACATCGAGCACATCGTCTGCGGCCACCTGCCCATCCCGGAGCGGGTCAAGCAGCAGGTGATGGCGGTCTACCGGCTGATCGCCGAGGCGGAGAGCCATGCCCATGGCGTACCGGTCACGGAGATCCACTTCCACGAGGTGGGCACGCTGGACGCGGTCGCGGACATCACGGCAGTGTGCCTGCTGATGGACCGCCTTTCGCCCGACGAGGTGGTGGCGTCGCCCGTGCATGTCGGCAGCGGTCAGGTGAAGTGCGCGCACGGCATCCTGCCGGTCCCCGCGCCGGCGACCGCCTATATCCTGCGCGATGTGCCGATCTACGGCGGCAGCATCCGCGGGGAGCTGTGCACGCCCACCGGCGCGGCGCTGCTGCGGCATTTTGTCACGCGCTTTGGCGATATGCCGCCCATGCGCACACAGGCCATCGGCTACGGCATGGGCAAAAAGGACTTTGCGGCGGCCAACTGCGTGCGTGCCATGCTGGGCGAGGACGCAGGGCAGGGGGGCGACCGGGTTTGGATGCTTGCCTGCAATGTGGACGATATGACCGCCGAGGCGGTCGGCTTTGCGATGGAGCGCCTGTTTGACTGCGGCGCGCTGGATGTATACACCGTGCCCATCGGCATGAAGAAATCCCGCCCCGGCACGATGCTCTGCGTGCTGTGCCGGCCGGAGGCCAAGGACGCCATGCTGGACTGCCTGTTCCGGTACACGACCACCATCGGCGTGCGCGAGCTGGCGCTGCAGCGGCATGTGCTCGACCGGCGCGTCACCACGCTGGACACCCCGTACGGTCCGGTGCGGCGCAAGGAAGTGCGCGGCCGCGGTGCAGAGCGGTACAAATACGAGTACGAGGACCTCGCGCGCATCGCCCGGGAAAAGGGCGTCAGCCTTGCGGAGGCGGCCAGCCTGATCGATCGGCAGAGCTGACAGAAAGAAAAAGACAGGAAAATGCGAAGCTGACGCATTTTCCTGTCTTTTTTTTGCGCGAAACATACCGCACAGCCCCCCATTGCACAGTGGAAGAGGTGGCAAAACCGTATGATCTGCTGGATAAAGGATATAAATTGAAATATATAGAAAACATATAGCAATTATCGGTAATTAAATAGAAATTGCACAAGATTTACCCAAGAAATATATATAAACATACAAAATATACTCAACTTCAAGGCAATAACTTGAATGAAAAAGAAAAAAATGTTATCCTTATATTAACAGCGGGCAACGGATAGGCAATGAGGAATGTTTTATCCGGAAAGGGGGACGGCGTGGGACCCGCACAGAAGGAAGAGCGGACGGACGCTGCACGGCAGCGGTCCGGCCGACCGCGCATCGCTGCGGCCGGCGGCGCAGCAGGAGAGGAGCTGCGCTGCTGCAAGAAGGGAAAAAGAGGAAAAAGGGGAAATTACATATGCAGTTTTTTAACTCCATGCTGTTTACCGCCCTGTCATTCGTGGGCTTTACAGCATTGGTCGCCATCATTTCGTGGTGGAAGACCCGCGGGGACAATCTGGACACGCAGGACGGCTATTATCTGGCCGGCCACGGCCTGACCGGTCCGGTCATCGCCGGTTCGCTTCTGATGACCAACCTGTCGGCCGAGCAGCTGGTCGGCAACAACGGCCAGGCGGTCCGCGTGGGCATGAGCACGATGGGCTGGGAGGTCACCTCCGCCATCGCGCTGGTTATTCTGGCGTTCGTCCTGATGCCGAAGTACCTCAAGTCCGGTCTGACGACCATTCCGGAGTTCTTCGGCGAGCGCTTTGATGAGGGCAGCCGCCGTCTGGTTTCGATCATCGTGCTGCTCAGCTACGTTGTCATCATGCTGCCGAATATCCTGTATGCCGGCGCGGAGGTGTTCGTCAACATCTTCCGTCTGGACGAGGTGCTCGGCATTTCGTACTTTGCCGCCATCGCCATCGTGTGTGTCGCGACCGCGATCGTCGGCTCGATCTATGCCATCTTCGGCGGCCTGAAGGCCATCGCGCTGTCCGACTCGATCAACGGCCTGGGCCTGATCGTCGGCGGCCTGCTCGTGCCGGTGTTCGGCATGATGTTCCTGTCCGGCCAGCTGGGCGGCGACGGTTCGTTCCTGGACGGCATGGATAAGTTCCTGCACACCGATCCGGCGTACCTCAACTCGATCAACGAGGTCAACTCGCCCGAGCCGTGGCTGCCGTGGCCGCTGCTGGTCACCGGCCTGCTGGTCAACAACATGTACTACTGGGCGACCAACCAGTCCATCATCCAGCGTGCATTCGGCGCCAAGAACCTGAAGGAAGCGCAGAAGGGCGCGGTATTCGCGGGCTTCCTCAAGATCATGACCCCGCTGATCATCGTTGTGCCGGGCGTTATCTGTGCACTGGCGTATCCGGGTCAGGACTGGGGCAACGGCAACTCGGCTTACCCGATGCTGGTGTCCGAGGTCATGCCCAAGCCGGTGCTCGGCTTCTTCGCTGCGGTCATGTTCGGCGCGATCCTGTCGTCGTTCAACTCGGTGCTGAACTCCGCTTCGACCATTTACGCGCTGGATATCCACCGGCCGCTCTTCAACCCGACCGCGTCCGACTCGCGCATGGTTAAGATCGGCCAGAACTTCGGCACCATCGTCGCGGTCATCTCGACGGTGATGAGCCCGTTCATGCTGTACATGCAGGGCATCACCACCTTCGTCAACTCGGCGTTTGCCGCGTTCAACACCCCGATCTTCGTCTGCCTGCTGTGCGGCTTCTTCTGGAAGAAGGTGCCGTCGCACGCGGCCAAGATCGTCATTCCGGTGCACGTGGTGCTGTATGCGATCCTGCAGTTCGGCCTGCGTGAATTCATCCCGGCGCTCAATGACATCCACTACCTGTACTTCACCGCGATCCTGTTCGTATTCGATATGGCGCTCATGTGGGTCATCGTCAAGAAGAGCCCGCGCCCGACCGATTATGTGCTCAAGGACGCCTGCGCGGTCGATCTGACCCCGTGGAAGACCGGTAAGTTCTGGGCGACGGTCACGCTGCTCATCATGGTAGCGGCGTATGTCATCTTCTCGCCCCTCGGCTTCGGCAAGAGCGAGACCACGACCTACGAGCGTTACCTGGCGGATCAGGCTACCGCTTCAGTCGCGATCGTGGACGCAGAGTAAGCAGGACGGCAAAAGCCGCGGCCTGCTGACAAGCAAAAGAGAAAAAGAGGCCCGTCTGTTTGCAGACGGGCCGCTTTTCTGCGTCCGGCCGCCGCCCGCCGGAAAGGCAGCCGGTTGAAAAACCGCGCGGTTTTTCGTATAATAATGGTAAGACATTATGCTGCAAAGCATTTCATGATGATACCACAAGCGGCGCTGAGCGTCTGCTATGGGCAGCAAAAAGCCTGCCGCTGTGGTA
>CALWJG010000166.1 GCA_944380945.1 uncultured Agathobaculum sp.
ACGGGACCTCTCCGTCAGCGCCTGACGGCGCTGCCACCTCCCCTCAAAGGGGAGGCAGGATGGGTGGTGCAGATGGCATTGGTCGGTATCGCGCACGCGCGGGATTCTTCGCTGCGGGCTGCGCCCTCCGCTCAGAATGACAGAGGGGGCGGCGGCAGGATGGGTGGTGCAGACCGCGTCGGTCATGCGCACAGGGCGGCAAGTTCCGTCCGCCTTTCAAGGCGAATACCGCTCCGCCCTCCTCTGCAGCGCCTGCGGCGAGACCTGCGTCAGATACAGCGTCTCCCCCAGCGCGCTCTCGCACAGCACAGCCGCGCGCGGCAGGTCCTCATACAGCTCGATGATGCGCCCCTCCTCCTGCAGCCGCGCCAGCAGCGCCTGCGTGCGTTTGGAGGCGGTCGCCGTGTCCATGTCGAACACCGCGACCACGCTCTGCAGCGGCACGATATAATCCTGTCCCAGATGCAGATACATGCTGAGCCCTCCGGGTCGTCCGATCGAGAATGAAAGCTTGAGAATGGAGAAGCAAACGCCCCCGGCGACGGCACAGCGCCGCGCGCCGGAAACCGCCGGATTCTCCACTTTCAACCAGCCGTTCTCCATTTTCTATTATACCACTTTTTTTGCGGTTTGTGTACAAAAAACCGTGTCAAGGTCAAATAATTTCACCATTTTTTATGTGAAACACGGCGCCGGCGCGCAGCTTGTCCGAGATCCCGTCCTCGCAGCAGGTGATCATCACCTGTCCGGCCGAGATGCGGTTGAGCACAAAGTCCTGCCGCCGCCGGTCGAGCTCGGAGAGCACGTCGTCCAGCAGCAGCACCGGATACTCCCCGTCCTCGTCAAAGAACAGCTCGCGCTCGGCGAGCTTGAGCGACAGCGTGCAGGTGCGCACCTGCCCCTGCGAGCCGAACGAGGCCGCGCTGCGCCCGTCGAGCAGCAGCATGAGATCGTCCTTGTGCGGGCCGGATAAGCAGCTTTTTGCCGCGATCTCCGCCGTTTTGTGGCGGAAAACATGGTCGATCAGCTGGGTTTCGATCTGCTTTGCGTCCGCGAACGGATCGGTCACCGTGGACACCGTCCGGTATTCGCCGGAAAGCTGCTCCTGCGGCGCGATGTCCGCGTACACCGCCGCCGCGTGCTGCAGCAGCTTGCGGCAGTAATACGCGCGGTAGCGGATGATCTGCGCGCCGAAGCGCGCCATGCGCAGCGAAAAATCCTCCCACATGGCCAGCAGCGAGGGCTTCTGCTCGCTGTCGCGCAGGATGCGGGTCTTGTGCTCGTGCAGGCGGTGGTATTCCTCCAGGCAGCGCGCATAGTTCGGCCGCAGCTGGCACAGCGCCGTATCCAGAAAGCGCCGCCGCGCGGCCGCGCCCGCCCGCACCAGCAGCAGGTCCTCCGGGCAGAACAGCACGGTCTTGAGCACGCCCTGCGCGTCCGCCTGCCGCTTCATGCGCACGCCGTTTTTGTATATTTCCATGGCCTTTGCGCGCGAAAGGCGCAGTTCCAGCGCGAAATCGCGCCCCTGCGCCGTAAAATCCGCTTTGATGCACGCCGCGTCCGCGCCGAAGCGCAGGCCGTCCTTTTTCTGGGATGTGCGGAACAGCCGCATGGTCGAGCAGGCCGCCGCCGCCTCGAGCAGGTTGGTCTTGCCCTGCCCGTTGTCCCCGCAGATCAGGTTGACCGACGGGTCGAAGTCAAACTGCCCGTGCTCGTAGTTGCGGAACTGCTCGAGCGTGAGCGATCGAATGTTCATAGCTGTGTTTCCCCTGCTTTTGGGTGTTGGTTGCGTTCGTCCGGATCAGGCAGGCCGCTCCCCCGCCCCGCCGGGCCTTCAGGCGATCGTGACCGTCTCGCCGTCCAGCGTCACGGTGTCGCCCGGGCGCAGCTTTTTGCCGCGCATCGTGCAGGGCGCGCCGTTGACCTGCACCTCCCCCTCCGCGATGCGGATCTTGGCCTCCCCGCCCGAGGAGACCAGGTTGGCGAACTTCAAAAGCGCGTCCAGCTTGATGAATTCCGTGTCGATATGGATCTCAGTCATTGGCCTTGAGCCTCACAGGCAGTACCAGATAGGTATATTTATCGCCCTCGAGCGGTTCGATGACGATCGGGTTGAGCGGGCCCTTGAGCTGGACCTTGACCGTATCGTCCCCCGCCGCGCGCAGCGCGTCGAGCAGGTAGCGGTTGTTAAAGCCGATCTCCAGATCGTCGATCACGCCGTCAAACGGGCATTCGTCGTAGCTCTTGCCCACGGCGGTGATGCAGGTCATCTGCACATAGGAGCCGTCAAAGTGCAGGCGCACCGGGTTTTTGAGCTTTTCCGACACGATCAGCGACACGCGCTCGATGCAGGTGATCAGCTCGTGCCGGTCGGCCTTGACGGTGTGCTCGAACTCCGCCGGGATGGCGGCGCGGTAATTGAGGAATTCGCCGTCGATCAGGCGGGTGATCAGCGTGGTGCCGCCGATGCGGAACAGGATGTTCTTGCGGTCCGGGAAGATCTCGACGCTGCCGTCCTCCTCGGTCAGGATGCGCTCGATCTCGCGCAGGGACGAGCCCGGCACGACGAATTTCATGTCCCCGGGAATGCCCTCGACCGTCTCGCGGCGCACGGACAGGCGGTAGCCGTCCACAGCCACAACGTTCAGGCGGCTGCCCTCGAGCTCGAATAAACAGCCCGTGTGGATGGGCTTGGATTCATTGTCGGACACCGAGAAGATGGTCTGCGCGATCATGCTCTTGAGCATGGCCTGCGGCAGCGAAAAGCCGGTCTCGGCCGAAACCTCGGCCAGCGCCGGGTATTCGTCCGCCTCGGTGGCGATCAGGTTGAACACCGCGCGGCCGCATTTGATGGTGGTCAGCAGCTTGTCGTCGGTCTCCAGATAGACCGCGTCCTGCGGCAGCTTGCGCACGATATCGTAAAACAGGCGCGCGTTGAGCACGATGCTGCCCGGCTCCATGACCTCGGCCTCCGCGGTGGTGCGGATGCCCATGGAGAGGTCGTAGCCGGTCAGGGTCAGGCTGCCGGCTTCCGCGGTGATCAGCAGGCCTTCGAGCAGCGGCATCGCGCTTTTGCCCGTGACCGCGCGCGAGGCGGTGCCGATCAGGCTGAGCAGCGTTTCTTTTTCACAGGAAAATTTCATCGGACGTTCCTCTTTCTTCAAAAACTGAAAAGAAAACAGTATAGGTTTTCATCGTCGTAGTAGTACTTGGGGAAACTGGGGAAAACCCGTGCAGCGCAAGGCAGGGCGCGGGAAATGTCGTACACAGTTGTTTGTGGATGGTTTTTTGTCGTTCCACAGCCTGTCCCCTGCTCGGGTTTATCCACAGGGCTTTGCCTGTGCAATCCACAGGCGGCTGGGGACAAAAGGAATGGAGCATGCAGAATGGATCGCGGGGTATGGCGGCGCTGCTGCGCGCGGTCTGCCACTCCCCCATTTTCCATTGCCGATTCCTCGGTTTTATTCCCCGCGGATGTTGTTGTGCAGCTTTTTGATGACCTCTTCGGCCTCGCGCGAGTGGCGGCGCTCCTCCTCGATCTTGTTGCAGGCGTGCATGACCGTGGTATGGTCGCGCTTGAAGATCTTGGCGATGTCCGGGAAGGAATATTCCAGCTCCTGCCGGATCATATACATGGCCATCTGGCGCGGATAGGCGACGTCCTTGGACCGGTTCTGCGAGATCATCTGCTCGACCGGGATATAGAAATAGTTGGCGACCGCCTCCATGATGCGCTCGGGCGTGGGGTTGAGGCCGGGGTTTTCGGTGCGCAGCGCGTCGATGGCGTTTTCCGCCAGCGCGATCGTGATGCGCTCGCCCATCAGCTCGTGCATGGCCTTGATCTTTTTGACCGCGCCCTCCAGCTGACGGATGTTGGCCTGGATGTTCTCCGCGATGTAGGTGGAGACCTCGTCGGGCAGCTCGACGCCCATCTTGTCCGCCTTGTCGCGGATGATCGCGATGCGGGTCTCGAAATCGGGCGGCTGGATGTCCGCGAGCAGGCCCCACTCAAAGCGGGTCTTCATGCGGTCCTCGAGCGTGTTGATCTCCTTGGGCGGACGGTCCGAGGTGAGCACGATCTGCTTTTTCGCCTCGTACAGCGCGTTGAAGGTATGGAAAAACTCCTCCTGCGTGCGCTCCTTGCCCGCGATGAACTGCACGTCGTCCAGCAGCAGCAGGTCGACCATGCGGTATTTGTTGCGGAAGGCCTG
>CALWJG010000167.1 GCA_944380945.1 uncultured Agathobaculum sp.
GCGCGGTCACTCGTCCGCTTCGCGGTTGCGCAGCTCCTCGCGCTTGATTTTCTGCTCGTTGGCGTACACGCGGTGCTCCAGACGGCACAGCTCCTGCGCGAGCGGGTCGGGCAGGTGGATCTGGTCGAGGTCGTAGGACGGGGCGGTGACCCGCTGGCCGTCGATCTTGACCACGCGCGCCTTGACGCCCACCACGGTCGAATTGGGCGGCACCTCCTGCAGCACGACCGCGTTCGCGCCGATGCGGCTGTTGTCGCCCACCTTGAAGGGGCCGAGCACCTTGGCGCCGGTCGAGATCAGCACGTTGTTGCCGATGGTCGGGTGGCGCTTGCCGGTGTCGTGGCCCGTGCCGCCGAGGGTTACGCCGTGATAGATCGTGCAGTCGTCGCCGATCTCGGCGGTCTCGCCGATGACGATGCCCATGCCGTGGTCGATGAACAGGCGGCGGCCGATGGTCGCGCCGGGGTGGATCTCGATGCCGGTCAGGTGGCGCGCGAACTGGCTCAGCCAGCGCGCAAGGAAGAACCGGCGGTGCCGGTACAGCCAGTGCGCCTGCCGGTGCAGGATCAGGGCGTGGAAGCCCTGGTAGAGCAGGAAAACCTCGAGCGTGGTGCGCGCGGCGGGATCGCGGTCGCGGATCGAGCGCGCGTCATCGAGCAGGCCCTTGAAGATCATAAACATACATCCTATCGCTTTGGTATGAAAACAGAGTACTACCATTATAATGGCCGCGGACGAAAAATTCAAACCTTAGATTGAATTTGGAAGAAAAAGTGGTATAATGAACAGAGAATGTCATTAAAGAGGTTATGATACTATGAAAATTACTGTCATGGGTCTGGGCTACATCGGCCTGCCGACCGCGATCACGCTGGCCGAGGCCGGATTTGAAGTCTGCGGCTTTGACGTCAATCAGAAAACCATCGAGACGCTGCAGGGCGGGCACATCCACATCGTCGAGCCCGGCCTGCAGGAGGCATTTGAGCAGGCGGTCGCGCACGGCCATCTGCATTTCTCGAGCGAGCTGGGCAAATCGGATGTGTTCTACATCGCCGTGCCCACCCCGTTCTATCAGGACGAGACCGGCAGCCACAAGGCGGATCTCAAGTTTGTCGAGTCCGCCGGCCGCATGGCGGGCAAGGTGCTCGAGCCGTCCAATCTGGTCATTCTGGAGTCCACCGTGCCGCCGCACACGACCGAGATGCTCGCGCGCGTGCTCTCCGAGGAATCCGGCATCGACATGGACAAGATCCACGTCGCCCACTGCCCGGAGCGCGTCATCCCGGGCAATATGATGTACGAGCTCAAGAACAACGACCGCATCGTCGGCGCGCGCACGCCCGAGGCGGCCGAGATGGCGGCTTCCATCTATGAAAAGGTGCTGGAAAAGGGCGTGGTGCACAAGACCGACGACCTGACCGCCGAGATGTGCAAGCTGACCGAAAATACCTTCCGCGATGTCAACATCGCCTATGCCAACGAGCTGTCCGTCATCTGCGACAAAATGGGCATCGACGTGTTCGAGCTCATCAAGCTCGCCAACTGCCACCCGCGCGTCAACATCCTGACCCCGGGCGTGGGCGTGGGCGGCCACTGCATCGCGGTCGATCCGTGGTTCATCTATGAGCAGTTCCCGGCCGAGGCCAAGGTCATCCTCGCCGCGCGCGAGCGCAACGAGAACAAGCCGCGCTTCGTGGCGGACAAGGTCGTGTCCTCGCTCGCCAAGGTGACCGACACGGTCGGCGTGCTCGGCCTGTCCTACAAGCCGGATGTGGACGACCTGCGCGAGTCCCCCTCGATCGAACTGTGCCATATCCTGCAGGAAAAGGGTATCAAGGTGCTCGCCTGCGAGCCGTTCGCGAAGGACAGCGAGGTGCAGGGCATCCCGAACGTCTCCTTTGAGGAGCTTCTGTCCAAGGCGGATTATCTGGTGATTACGCTTGGTCATACTCTGTTCAAAGATAACAAAAAGTTGATTGCCGAAAAGCCGTATTACGACTGCGTCGGCCTGATGGAGTGAGCATTTCCGCAAAACAAAAACGGTGCAGCGATGCACCGTTTTTTTGTTTACGATTTGGCAACAAAGCGTGGGATGGGAACGGAAATCCCGTAATATAGGGTATAGAGAGAACAGCAGAGAAAGGGGGCGGCGGTATGGACGACAGGATCATCGAGCTGCTGGCCGCGGGCGACCAGCAGGGCATTGCGCTGCTGCAGCAGCAGTACGGCAGCATGGTGCGCTACATCGTGCGCGGCATCCTGCGGGACGCGCAGGATGCGGAGGAATGCGTCAGCGATGTATACCTGCGCGTGTGGGAGCGGTTTTCCACCTTTGACCGCCGGCGGGGCAGCCTGGCCGCATGGCTGACCGCGGTCGCGCGCAACGCGGCGGTCGACCGGCGCAGGCGCGCCCGCACGCCGGAGGCGGCGCTGGACGAAAACGCGGGCGTTTCGCCCTCGCCGGAGGACGAAGTGCTGCGCCGTGAGCGGCTCCGCCTGCTCGGGCAGGCGGTCGAGGCACTCAAACCGTCCGACCGGCTGCTGTTTTACCGGAAATACTACTATTTGCAGTCCACCGCGCAGATCGCGGCGGAGCTGGGACTGAGCGAGCGGGCGGTCGAGGGACGGCTGTACCGCCTGCGCCGCCGGCTGCAAAAGGCGTTGGGAGGTGACGCGCTATGACCGGACCGGAACGCGACCGTTTTGACGAGAGGATCGAGCAGGAGCTGGCCGGGATCGTGCCCGGCGAGGGCATCGTCGGCGAGGTCGACCCGTGGCGCGTGCCCCTTGGCCGCATCGCGGCCGGGCTGGCGCTGACCGGCATCACCTTCAACATGCTTTACCTGCAATACCTGCTGCCCGCGCTGGGCATCGTGCTGCAATATCTGGGCTTCCGCGCGCTGCGGCGCAGCGGGCCGGCATTCCGGCTGGCGTGGGCGCTGTCCGCCGTGCGGCTGGTGTGGTTCGCCGCCTTTACAGCGCTCGAGGCCACGCCCTGGGCGCCGGAGGGCGTGCTGGTCTATGCGCTGGGTCTGACCGCGATGGGGATACAGGTCGTCCAGCTGCTGGCGCTGCGCGCCGGGCTGCGGGAGGTGTGCCGCCGCGCGGAGACGCCCCAGCAGGGCGACCCGCTGCGCAGCGCGGTGATCTGGCAGCTGGTCGTCATCGTGCTGGCGTTTTCGCCGCTGTCGCAGAGCTGGCTGGCGTTCCTTCCGATGCTCCTTGCGTTTGTGCTCATCATCCGCTCGCTCGTGCGGCTGAGCGGCTCGCTGGGCGGCGCGGGCTACTGCTTTGTGGATGCGCCCGTGTGCGTGAGCAGCCGCGTGATGAAGTGGGGCTATCTGCTGGCGTGCCTGCTGCTCGTGCTGGGCGCGAGCGTGTGCGTCAACCACCCGCGGCTGGACGCGCAGCCCCAGCCCGCGCAGGGCGAGGCTGAGACGCGGCAGGCGCTGGCGGCGCTCGGTATGCCGGAGGAGGTGCTGGCCGACCTGTCGGACGAACACGTCCGTGCGCTCGAAGGGGCGCTGTATGTGTATGCACAGCAGGATGTTATGTCGTTTTATTCCAGCACGACCACGGAAGTACAAAAAGCGAATACAGAGGCGGATCGGCTTGGCTCTTATATTATCTACATTGAACTGCCGGACAGCCGCATGGCGGTGCTCAATTATTTTGACTGGCGGCAGGGCGGCGCTTACTGGGGCGATGCGGTCAGGCTGGGCTGGCAGGATACCTATGAGCACCTGACCGGGCAGATCGGCGGCGCGCTGCTGTATGAAAAGGACGGGCAGGCATATACTGCGCCCATCCTGCGCCTGAATAACGGCGTGGTGACGACAACCGATTGGTTCTTTGGCACGCGGAGCGATTCGCAAATCAGCGGTACAGTCAGCTATCCGTTCGGCGCGCAGAATCAGCGCGGCTATGTGTTGTATATCCTTCAGCTGCGCGATCCGGGCATCATACGCGGAAATACATGGATCACTTACCGGCATCGTTTGCATCCGTTCAGCCTGCCTTACCAGACACCGGCGGAGCTGACCTCGGGCTGGACGGATAACACGCTCCAGCAGCATCTCGGTCTGTTTGAGGCCCGCGGGCAGGCCGGCTGATTGTGACGATTTTGTGATTTTCCTTGTATCAGGCTGGAAAAGGTGCTATACTGTAAAAAGTCTGTTTGAATCTT
>CALWJG010000168.1 GCA_944380945.1 uncultured Agathobaculum sp.
ACAGGGTCTGTTGTTCCATCACGCGCGCCTCCTTTGGTGATAGGAGTATTATACCACCGAACAAATGTTCTTGCAAGTGGCGTGCGGCACTGTAGGACGCATATTGTGCGCCCGTCCTTGCGGTTTATCTAACGAAGTAACGCGTATCCCACTTTCTAAGCGGGCAGAATATACCGCTGCGCGCGGCAGGCGCACAAGAAGGGAGAAACCATTGGTTTCCCCCTTCTTGCGAATCATCCTCTTTCCTTTAGGGCGCGCTGCGCGCGCAAAGGGCTTGTCCTGCTTTTCGGGTAGCGCCCACTTGCTGTATCGACAGGCAGGGCAGAATTACACCCCGGAATACGCCATGCTCATGGGCGATGCGATATAGAGCGCCATTTATTGCAGGGGGACATCCACGCCGTCGATTGTAATTGCTGTAACCGCATCCGGATCAACTGGCTGCTCGAACATCCATTGCACTTCCGAGTGATAATATCCCTCGTATTCCTCCTGCGGGTCGGCGGACGGGGGAGAATCTGCTGCAAGGATGCGGTTTTCCTCTTTTTCGGTAACATGGATTACGGTGCCGTCACGCATGGTCAGGGTAACCGGCATATAGGCATATTCAATCCGGTTATAATCGGGCTGCGTGGGGTCGGTGACGCCGTTTTCAACCCATACCGTCAGGCTGATCGAAGAAATACGCACCTCAAACAACCGATACCCGTTGATCGTGGCATCTGGGGTAAAGTGCCGCTCGATGACTCGTTCCAAATCAATCTCAAACGACCAACTGCCGATGGTCTCCTCGCCGGGTGCAGCCTGCGGGTCGAGCAGGAATACCCGAATGGCTGCGGTCGGGTTGTCGGCTGCGATACTGTCCGGCCTCTGCGCTTCATACAGAGCAGTGTTTGATTCTGCATCATAACTGATTTGGCGTGAATCCGTGCTAAGATGTACAGGTCCATCGTCGATCGGGTGCGCAATTTCGATTGCAACATCATATGATCCGTCCAAACGGCTACCAGTTTTGTCCTGTATTTCAATATAGACCTTGGTCATGCCGCTGTCGGACAGCGCCGCCACCGGCCGCACCTCGATGCCGTTTTCCTCAACGGCCACGCCGGTGATGGGCTGGCTCTGCTCGGTAAAGCCGCCAAGCACGTGCTGCAGCGCTTCCCGCAGCGCAGGACTGGCGGCAGCGAACGCCGAAAAGGTGAGCAGAACAACGAGCACAGCCGCCAGCACGGCGCGCCCGGCGGTCCGGCGCAGCCGGTGGGGCCTGCTCTGCGCGCGGCGCAGGATAGCCGCCCGCCGCTCGGGCGGCAGGGTGATCTTTTGCATTGCCATGTCAAGATCCCTCCTCATATTGCGTCTATTCATCGTAATACCATCCTTTCAGGGATTCGCGCAGCATATTTCTCGCGCGGGACAGGCGCGCGGTCACTGTGGAGACGTTAATATGCAAAATATCCGCGATTTCGCGCGCTTTGAGCTCCTGATAGTAGTGGAGGATGATCACCTCGCGGTAGGGGCGGGGCAGCGCCATGATCGCGCGGGGCAGGGTGTCGTCCACCTGCGGGTCATCGGCAGGGGCGAGCAGCTTGTCCAGCTCCTCCGCGGGCGCGCGGCGGCGCTTCCACGGGGAGCGCAGGTAGCTTTTGCACACGTTGATGGCGATGCGGGTGATCCACGTTATTTCGCTGCCCGTGCTGCGGAACCGGTCCGCATTGCGCCACGCCCGGAGCAGCGTCTCCTGCACTGCGTCCTCGGCGAGGTGCACGTCCCCAAGGTAGAGCGTGCACAGGCGCAGCAGGCGGTCGCCCCAGTCGTCAATGAGGCGCGCGAGGCCGTCCTCGTCCTGCAGATACGAGGGCGCGTCCTGTCCGTTTGCATACATGGCGGTTCCACCTCCTTCTGTTTATTAGACGCATGGAAGGTACAAATTACTGCAAGAAAAAAGGAGACTTTTGCGAAGTCTCCTTTTGCTTGCGATATCCTCACAGCAGTGCGGTCTCGATCTCCGCCGCGGGCGCGAGCACCCGGACATAGCCGGCCAGCTGGTCGAGCATGGACCGGATGTGTTCGGGCGGCGTATCCGGCGTGCCGAACACGGGGTAAAAGATGCGGCGGCTGTCCGGATGCACGCAGGTGCGCTTGTCCGCGCCCGCGAGCATGCTGAAAATGATGCCCGACCCGTCCTGCCCGCACACATCGTTCGGATAGGTGTGCGTGCTCTCCGCGCGCATGCCGTCAAACGGCAGGCGTTCGGAGGGCGAAAAGATGGTCAGCGGGCCGTCGATGCAGTCGATGTCGTGCGCGCCCGAGAGCACATGCGTGCAGATCTCGCCGAGGAAGGGCAGGGTGGCGGCGGGGTTGCCGTCCGGGAAGGGGCGGCCCTTGAACAGCACGGACTCGAACTGCTGCATGACCGGGTAGGTCTTTTTGAATTTGCGGAAAAAGCGGAAATAGGGGTTCTGGCTGAACACCGCCTTGCGGTCATAGTCCGCAAAGCGGGCCTTGCAGTCCGCGAGCTCGCGTTCGACGAGCGCGCGGTACGCGGCCTCGTCCCATTCCGCCTGCGGGGGATAGTGCACCTCTGCCGCGCCGAACGGGATGCCGCGCGCGGCAAAGCTGGGGTCTTTGATGATCTCGAACATAGGAGGGAACCTTTCTCAATCCGGGTGATAGGGGTCGTCGTACGCGGCCGGCGCGCCGGTCAGCACATCGTAATAATACCAGTGGTCGCCGTCCGCGAAAAAGTACAGCCCGAGCGGGGTTTGCGTGCGGTCGCCGTCAATGCGGCCGAAAAACTGCCCGCCTTCGGCCTCGCCGATGGGCGTGATCTCGTCCACTGTGACCGGGTGGACGACCGCGAGATATATCAGTGTGACGAGCAGCAGCGGCGCAAACTCGACCAGTAAAAACACACTGGTGTTGAACAGGGAGGTGTGCGGCCTGCGTGGCCGCATGGGTCGGCGGAAGCGGCTGCGCTGGTAGGCGGTAATGCCCAATGCGAGCAGAAGCATGAGCGCCAGCCACCAGAACGGGAGATAATACAGCAGAAACTGTGTCAGATTGCTGCATTGATCGACCAGCAGGTAGATAAGCGCGGTGGCCAGAAGGAGCAACAGGACGCTTTCCCAGCGCGGGTTGCGGTCGGTTTCCTGTTTTGGTGCGTCATTTTCCGACAGCGCGCCGATGAGCAGGATCGCGCCACCGTATACCCACCAGTAGACCGGGTTGACGCTGACTGCGCCGTCATAGGCAAAATGCACCCATGTCATCAGGCCGCACGCTGCGACCCATACAGCGATTGCAGATACCGCCAGCGCGGGTGTGGAAAGCCGATTTTTCATTTCCGATCCCACCTCTCAAAACAAACGGGCAGAGCCTTGCGGCTCTGCCCGTTGCAGTTGGTCGAAATCACGCCGCAGGGCGCGGATCTCTGTGTGCAGTTGTTACGGCTGCGCCTTGATCTTCTTGAGGTTTGCAAACTTCGGCAGGCCGTTCACCTTGGGGCCGACGTTCTCGCCCTCGATCAGCGGCATCGCGTAGTCGATGAACGCCTGGGTCACGCCGTTGCCTTCCTCGTTGATCCAGTCGCGCGGGACCTTCTTCTCGGTGTTCGCAACTTCGGACAGCGGGAGCAGCTCGATCTCGCACTTGTAGCCGTTTGCATCGCGGGTGCACTTGAAGCCCGGCATGTAGTCGGTCTTGCCGGCGACAGCGTTCTCGACCGCAGCCTTACCGGACATGTAGGACTCGTCCACGTCGGTCTTGGAAGCGCAGTGCGCCGCGCAGCGCTGCAGCAGGGACAGCTCGATGCCGCGGACCTTGCAGCCCAGCTCGTTCTTGACCGTGTCAGCCAGCATGGAGGCGAGGCCGCCCAGCTGCGCATGGCCGAAGCCGTCGGTCGCGGAGGTCTTGGCCTCGGATACGAAGGAGCCGTCCGCATAGTGGATGCCCTCGGATACCGCGACGAGGCAGTTGCCCTTCTCGTCGTAGATCTTCTTGACGTCCGCGAGGAACTTCTTCATGTCAAAGTCGGTCTCCGGCAGGTAGACCAGATCCGGACCGGAGCCCATCGCGGTCGCCAGAGCAGCGGCGCCGGCCAGCCAGCCCGCGTGACGGCCCATGATCTCTACGATGCAGACCATGCCGGTGTCGTATACGCGCGCGTCCTGATAGATCTCCATGCA
>CALWJG010000169.1 GCA_944380945.1 uncultured Agathobaculum sp.
GTGTTGTCGCCGTTGTCGTCCTCAACGCCGGTCAGCTCGACGAACGCGCCGCGGGTGCCCGAGCCGTCCTCACGGGATACGACGTGGATCGCGCCGGTGGTGCCGGCGGTCTCGCCGCTCTCCGCGGTCTGGGACTCGCCGCCCTCGCCGTAATTTGCGGAATCATTGCTGCTGCCGCAGCCCGTCAGTGCGCCGCACAGCATCAGGCCGGCCAGCAGCAGGGAAACACTCTTTTTCATTTTGGATTTCTCCTTTGCGTTTGATCTTGTTTTTTTGGTACAAGACCATCTTACGAAGACTATGTAAAATCCAAAAGTGGGAGTATGTAAAATCCATGTTAAGCGGAAAACCTTGTGTAAAGTGCGCAAAATGTGCGGGAAAACCGCGCGCATCGCCGTCCTTTTTGACGGAATGGGTGCATTTCGGCCGGATGGGCGCAGGCGGGCGCGCCGCATCCGGCGCGCGGCGCGGGCGGATTTGACAGAGCCGGACAGCGGATTTTGCAATGGCGCGCCGCGGCGGGATATGATAAAATCAGGGTATGAGAAACGCACGGCATGGACAGCGGGAGGGGACAGGCTTGTATTTTCCGTACGGCAGCACTGAGATCGAATATCTGAAGCGGCGGGACAAGGCGCTGGGCGCGGTGATCGACCGGGTCGGCCGGGTGGAGCGCGCGGTCGATCCCGACCTGTTTTCGTCCGTGGTGCACCACATCGTCGGGCAGCAGATCTCGACCAAGGCGCAGGCCACGATCTGGCAGCGCATGCAGGACGCGCTGGGCACGATCGACGCGGCGGGCATCGCCCGCATGGAGCCGGCGGCGCTGCAGGCCTTCGGCATCTCCTTCCGCAAGGCGGACTATATCCGGGACTTCGCCTGCAAGGTGCAGGCGGGGGAATTCGACCTCGAGCGGGTCGCCCGGCTGCCGGACGCGGAGGCGATCCGCGCGCTGGCGTCGCTGCGGGGCGTGGGCGTGTGGACGGCGGAGATGATCCTGCTGTTCTGCCTGCAGCGGCCGGATGTGCTCAGCTTTGACGATCTGGCGATCCAGCGCGGGCTGCGCATGGTCTACCACCACCGCAGGATCGACCGCCGGCTGTTTGAAAAATACCGCAGACGGTACAGCCCGTACGGCAGCGTGGCCAGCCTGTACCTCTGGGCGGCAGCGGGCGGCGCGGTGCCCGAACTCAGGGACTGGGCGCCCAAGCCGAAAAAATAGGAAAGGGGTGCAGAGGTGCAGTATATCAGTCGGTATGCGTCCCCGCTGGGGGAAATCCTGCTGGCCGCGGACGAGGCGGGCCTGACCGGCCTGTGGTTTGCGGGGCAGAAGTATTTCGCCCGCGGGCTGGACGCGGCGGCGGCCGAGCGGGAGACGCCGGTCATTGCGCAGGCAAAGCAGTGGCTGGACGGCTATTTTGCAGGCCGCGCGCCGGCGTGCACCCCGCCCCTGCATCCGGCGGGCACGCCCTTCCAGCGGGCGGTGTGGGACATCCTGCGCGCCATCCCCTATGGGCAGACCATGACCTATGGCGCAGTCGCGGCACAGTTGGCCGCGCAGCGCGGCGTGCCGCGGGTGTCCGCGCAGGCGGTCGGCGGCGCGGTAGGGCGCAACCCGATCTCCATTCTGGTGCCGTGCCACCGGGTGGTCGGGGCGGACGGCAGCCTGACCGGCTATGCGGGCGGCGTGGACAAAAAGCTGGCCCTGCTGACGCTGGAGGGCGCGGACCTGACCGGCCTGTTCGTGCCGCGGCGCGGGACGGCGCTGTGACAAAAAATAAACGCCCCGCAGGGCTGCCGCAGCGCGGCGCCCCTGCGGGGCGTTGTCATGTTGTCATATGGAGAGCGGTCAGATCCGGTTCAGGCCGACGGGCAGCGCCAGCTTGACCCCGATCATCGCGATCAGCAGCGCGGCGAAAACGCCCTTGGCCCGGCCCTCGCCCAGCGCGCGGCTGAGACGGGCGGCCGTGCGCTGCATTTTCTCCTCTTTTTCGTCCAGACGGCCGAGCAGCCAGCGCGCGATGAGCGCGAGCGTCCCGATGGTCTGCAAAAACGTCCAGCCAAGGAGCAGCACAAAGCCGATAAACGACCGCTCCTCGGGCTGGGCCAGCAGCATCAGGCAGAACACCCAGCCTGCCGCCGTTGCGATGTGGTGCAGGATGACGCCGAAGCGGACAAGGTCTTTCATGTTGGGAAACCGTTCCTTCCTTTTTATTGCGCGCCCGCGGCGCGGAGCGCGTCGTACTGCTGCTCTACCGCGGCGCAGAATTCCTCCCACCGGCCGCTGCCGATCAGCTTTGCCGGGCAGACCTTGCCCGAAAAGTCCTGATGCCGGCGCAGCGCGGCGGGCTTTAAGTCGTATTCGACCAGCAGGCGGGCGCACAGCTGCTCGGCGTTGCGGAGCGTCTGCTCATAGTCGCCGTCCTCATTGACGCACATCTCGATGCCGATGCCGTTTTGATTGCCGCCGTTCGGCTCCATCCCGTCGCCCGCGTGGTAGGCGGGCTCGTTGTCCGGCAGGTGGTGGCAGATCTGGTGGTCGTCCACCGTGTAGTGCCAGGAGACGACGCCGGACGCCGCGTCCGCGTTCTGATGGATAAAGGAGTCGTGCGCTGCCGCGTCTGCGCCCGCGGCGAAGTTATCCGTCTCGTGGATGACCAGATACTTGATCTCGCGCAGGCCGCCCGGCCGCGCGCGGCTGCCCGCGGGGATGTAGTTGGTCAGGACCGGGATGTCCCCGATATAGGTCAGGCCGGCGTCCGCAAACAGCGGCCGGTCGAGCGCGCCGTGCGTCCACATCCCGGCGAGGAAGGAGACCGCCATCAGCGCGAGCACGATGCCCGCCCGGCGGATGCGCCCGCCTCTGGTTTTTCGATTGGTTTTTGCCATTTCCACGCTTCCCATCCTGTCCCCGCGTCGGGCGGGGAGACTGCCCCCATTGTACTATGATTCGACAGGAATTGCAAACCACGGGCGGAGATCTTTTCGTCCGGATGCAAAATCCCGGTCAGCCGCGCGTAAAAAATGCAAGAAAACCTTGCATTTCGCCGCTGGCTGCGCTATAATGAATGATACTCGGAGAGGCAAAGCCTTTACCAGCAGAATTCTTTGACCGCCCTCCCGCGGGAGGCGCCAAGGCCATACGGACAGCCGGGTCAAATGCCGAACATGGCAACTTTGTTGCCTTATTGAATTTTATAAGTTGGCTGACTGAAAGCCGTGTGCCGCAGGCGCGTCACAACTTGTGAAACAATCAATAAGAGTAGTAAAAGTAAGAAGCATCCTGCTATATAGACTCTTTCCTCTTCCACAGATCCAAGCCCGTTCCGGTCCTGCCGGACGGAAGAGAAGATTGCATTCCCTCAAGCTGGACGGCCGCGTGCGCCCGTCCCCTCGCTTGAGGATTTTTTATAATGTGAGGATATGGATATGCAGAACAAGCTCAAACTCTACGGGTTCAACAACCTGACCAAGGCGCTTTCCTTCAATATTTACGACGTGTGCTACGCCAAGACCGAGCGCGAGCAGCGCGACTACATCGCCTATATCGACGAGCAGTACAACTCCGAACGACTGACCGGCATCATGAAGCGGGTCACGGAGATGATCGGCGCGCATGTGCTGCATATCTCCAAGCAGGACTATGACCCGCAGGGCGCGTCGGTCACCTGCCTGATCGCAGAGGAGCACATGAAGCCCGCGCTCGAGCCGGACACCATCGTCGCCCATCTGGACAAGAGCCACGTCACCGTGCACACCTATCCGGAGTACCATCCGGACACCTGCCTTGCCACCTTCCGCGTGGATATCGACGTGGCGACCTGCGGCGAGATCACGCCGCTGTCCACGCTCGATTACCTGATCGGCTCGTTTGATTCGGATATCATCACCATGGACTACCGCGTGCGCGGCTTCACCCGCGACATTGAGGGCAAAAAGCTGTTCATGGACCACCAGATCACCTCGATCCAGGACTTTATCGACCCCAAGACGCTCGAGCGGTACGATTCGTACGACCTCAACGTCTACCAGTCCAACCTGTTCCACACCCGCATGCTGATCAAGGAGATCGACCTGCAGAACTACCTGTTCAACACGGATATTTACGAGCTGCCGCCCAAGACGCGGCTCAAGATCCACTCCGACCTGCG
>CALWJG010000170.1 GCA_944380945.1 uncultured Agathobaculum sp.
ACTCGGCAGGTGGGTTTTCTGTTTGGCATGTCTGCGCTTCCAACGTCCGTGTATACCCGGGAGGCCTGCTGCTCGATGCCAAAACGTTCCGAAATCCCGTACTAAAAATGTGGGTTAAAAAAAGGCTGCTGTCGCACAGGGCAGGGATCACCTCATCCGAAGCCGGGGCCTCGGATGCGTGGGTCGGCCTGCGCTGCCGCGCGGGGGATTTATTCGTCCTCCTCCGCCTCGGCGCGCTCCATGACGATGTTGAACACTGCGTCCGCGATCTCGTCGTCCTCGACCGCCTCGAGCAGTTCTTCCCCATCCTCTTCCACGATCTGCATGATGACGACCTCCGCGTCCTCCTCGAGCGAAAGCTCCGCCGGGATGAACGCCAGATAGGTCACACCCTGATACTCGACTGTGTCGATATGCTCAAATTCGACTTCGTTGCCGTCCTCGTCGATCAGCGTTACAAAATCGTTGCCGTACTCGTCGCTCATGGGTCCGGCACCTCCTTATGCGCTTTGTGATGCGGGGCTTTTGCTTTCCCCACTTACAGCATATCAAATCGCGCCGGGTTTGTAAAGACCCATTCTCGCGCCGCGCCGGGCGGCTCCGCCCGCGCTATCATAGTATGCGGCCCGCGCGCGATATCATACCTGCAAATCCGCGCAAAGAAAGCCTTGACTTTTGCGCCGGTTTCTGATAAACTGTTTCAGGTAACAAAGAAGAAGGTCTGTCCTCACCCGCAGCGATCGAGCAAACGGGTCAATAGCGCAGCGTATCGGGCTTTGCGCCGGTATTGCGTTTTTGTGTTTGGAGGACGGCTTTTTGCCGGTCCTTTTTCTTTTTGTCTAACCCATTTACCGTTTGGAGGTGCTTACCAATCAGCAGCATGGAACATCAGATCAACGACGAGATCCGCGACAAGGAGGTCCGTCTGATCAACAGCGACGGTGAACAGCTCGGCATCGTCCCCATCCAGCAGGCGCAGGACATCGCGATCCAGAAGGGCATGGACCTGGTCAAGATCGCGCCGCAGGCCAAGCCGCCTGTCTGCAAAATCATGGACTACGGCAAGTTCCGTTTCGAGCAGGCAAAGCGCGAAAAAGAAGCGCGCAAGAACCAGCGCGTCGTGGAGATCAAAGAGATCCGCCTGACCCCCAACATCGACGTCGGCGACCTGAACACCAAGGTGAAGAACGCCTGCCGCTTCCTCAAGGACGGCGACAAGGTCAAGGTCTCGGTCCGCTTCCGCGGCCGCGAGGTCACGCATGCTTCGCTTGGTCAGGATCTGCTCCATCGCTTCGCAGAGCTGTGCTCGGAATGCAGCACGGTGGAAAAGCAGCCCAAGCTCGAAGGCCGCCAGATGCTCATGTTCCTGGCGCCCGTCAAGGATAAGTAAAACAAAAGCGCGCCCGTCGCGCCAATTCAGAGAGGAGTAAACCCTAATGCCTAAGATCAAAACGCACAGCGGTGCCAAGAAGAGATTCACCGTCACCAAGAACGGCAAGTTCAAGCGCGGCCATGTCGGCAAGCGCCACCTGCTCAACGGCCACGGCAAGAACACCAAGCTCAAGCGCCACCTCCGCAAGGAAGGCTTTGCGGATTCCACCAATGTTGCGCAGCTCAAGCGTCTGCTGCCGTACAAGTAATCAGAACACATCTTTAGCTTTCATATAGGAGGAAATTACAATGGCAAGAGTTAAGGGCGCAATGATGACGCGCAAAAGAAGAAAGAAGATCCTGAAGCGTGCCAAGGGCTACTGGGGCGCCAAGTCCACCCACTACCGTGTAGCCAACCAGGCGGTCATGAAGAGCCTGAAGTACGCGTATATCGGCCGCAAGCAGAAGAAGCGCGACTTCCGCCGCCTGTGGATCACCCGTATTTCGGCTGCCGCCAAGGCCTGCGACATGAACTACAGCCGCTTTATGAACGGTCTGAAGAAGGCCGGCATCGACCTCAACCGCAAGATGCTCGCCGATCTGGCTGTCAACGACAAGGCTGCGTTCGCCGCTCTGGTGGAGAAGGCCAAGGCTGCGCTCTAAGCGCCGGCTGACCCAAACCGACTGCAAGCCCGCTCAGGTTCTCCTGAGCCGGGCTTGTTTTTTTATTCCCCGCGCGGGCAAAACTGTGCTATACTAACAGCAGGAACGACAGCTTCAGAAAGGTGGTTTTATTATGCAGCAGCCGATCCGGATCATCTCGCGCGCCAACCGGCGCCTTTACGCGGATGCAATCCCCGGTCATTTTGCGACCAACCATTCACACATCAACTATTATATCGACATGTCCGAGCTCAAGCACAGCCTCCCGCTTGCGCTCGAGGCCGCGCGCAGCATTGCGTTCCGCTTTGCAGCCGTCAGCGTGGACACCATCCTGTGCCTGGAAGGCACGGAGTACATCGGCGCGTATCTCGCGCGCGAGCTGTCCAACGCGGGGCTGGGCGGCATGAACGCCGGTCAGGACATCTACCTGATCGAGCCGGACAGCAACGTCAACGGCCAGTTCATGTTCGCGGACAACCTGCGCCACATGGTCGAGCACCGCAACGTGCTCGTTCTGGTCTCCACCGCCTCGACCGGACAGACGCTCACGCAGGCGCGCGAATGCGTCGAATACTACGGCGGGCGCGTTTCCGGCTACTCGGCCCTGTTCTCCAACATCTCCGAGCTGGACGGAAAGCCGGTCGTCAGCCTGTTTACGGGCGAGGACTTCCCGCATTACCACAACTTCGTGCGCGGCAAGAACTGCCCGGCCTGCGCGGCGGGCACGCCGCTGGACGCGATCGTCAGCCCGCGCGGCTACACCAAGCTGTAACATGGGAACGACGGACAGTGGTTTTGCCATCCGCCCCGCCGGCGCGGACGACTGCGCCGGGGTCTGGCGGCTCGTCTGCGCGCTGGAGGGCTGCGCGCTCCCCTATGACCGTTTTGCCGCGATCTATGCGCGGCAGCTCGCCGACCCGCGCTGCCGCTGTCTGGTGTGCGCATCGGCGGACGGGCTGGCCGGCGTGCTCAACCTGCGGCTGGAGGAGCAGCTGCACCACGCCGCCCGCGTGGCCGAGATCATGGAATTTGCCGTGCTGCCCGCATACCGCGGCCGCGGTCTGGGCAGACAGCTGCTTGCCGCCGCCTGCGGCCTCGCAGCGCAGGCCGGCTGCGCACAGATCGAGGCCGCCTGCAACCAGCGCCGCGCGGACGCGCACCGCTTTTACCTGCGGGCGGGCATGCAGAACACCCATTTCAAATTCACCCTGCCGCTGCCTGCGCAGCCCTGACCGCCGCCCCGGCGGATCGGGCCGCGCCGCCGGCGGCCGCATCCGGAAAGGAGGCTCCGCCCATGCCTTATGGACCCGACCCCAACGCCGTATTCCCCAATCCGGCCGTGCCCAGCGTGTGCTTTATCAAAAACACCGTCACGCGGCCGAACATCATTGTGGGCGACTACACCTATTATGACGACCCCGCCGGCGCGGACCGGTTTGAAGAGCACGTCACCCATCACTATGAATTTCTGGGCGACCGGCTGATCATCGGCAAATTCTGCGCCATCGCCAAGGGCGTCGAGTTTGTCATGAACGGCGCGAACCACCGTATGTGCAGCGTCACGACCTACCCGTTCAACATCCTGGGCGGCGGCTGGGAAAAATGCACCCCCGCGCTGGACGACCTGCCGCTCAAGGGCGACACCGTGGTCGGCAACGATGTGTGGATCGGTCAGAACGTGACCATCCTGCCGGGCGTGCACATCGGCGACGGTGCAATCATCGCCGCGAATGCCGTGGTCGCGCGCGACGTGCCGCCCTACTGCATCGCAGGCGGCAATCCGTGCCGCGTGCTCCGGCAGCGGTTTGACGACGAGTTGACCGCTTTCCTGCTCGCGCTGCGCTGGTGGGACTGGCCGCCGGAAAAGATCTTCGCGCATCTGGAGGACCTGTGCAGCGGCGATCTGTCGCGCATCCGGGCAATCCCGCTGAACTGATCGCAACACGCAAAACACCGGAAAGGCTCTTCCCTTTCCGGTGTTGAGACTGATCGAAAAACATAGTTTTTCGATCAGTCTCTCGATTGAAACTACAGTTTCAATCGAATATTCCGCAGATCGGAAGAGCACA
>CALWJG010000171.1 GCA_944380945.1 uncultured Agathobaculum sp.
CAAAGCCCTCCTGCCGTCAGACAGGAGGGCTTGCTTTCTGTTATAAGGCAGGACGTGGGATCAATACTCGACCTTGACCGCCTTGCCGGTGTGGAACGAATCCGTGATCGCATAGGTGACGACGGTCGCCTTGGTGCCGTCGTACACGGTCAGTTCGGGCTTGCGGTCCTTCTGCACGCAGTCGATGAAGTCGACCATCTCGAGCAGATAGGCCTCGGCGAAGCGCTGCGGGAAGTTCTCGATGATCTCCTGACGCGCGCCGTACTGGTCGTATACCATCACGCGGTCCTTCCACGGCACACCGGCCACGCGCAGATGGCCCTCGGTGCCGACGACCTCGGTCTCGGTGTGGTAGCCGTGCGGCGCGGTGCGGCCGACATGCAGGAAGGCCACGGTGCCGTTGTCAAACTTGAGCATGGCCATGCCGGTCTCGGTATCGCCGTTTTCCGCGAACTCGGGGTGCTTGAAGGTCGTGCCCGCGGCATAGACCTCGGTCACCTCGCCGCCGAGGAACCAGCGCATCAGGTCGATGTCGTGCGAAGCGGCGTCGATGAAGATGCCGCCCGAGGTCTTGGAGAACTTGATGCAGCTCTCGACGAGCGCCTCGGGATCAAGGCCGGTCGCCTTGACCAGATAGGGCTTGCCGATCTGGCCCGCGTCCACCTTGGCCTTGGCGTCCGCATAGGACGGGTCGTAGCGGCGCATGAAGCCGAGGAAGAAGATCTTGTCCGGATGGCGCTCGACCGCAGCCTCGGCGCGCTTGCACTCCTCGAGCGAGCAGCCGAGCGGCTTGTCGGTGAACACATGCTTGCCCGCGTCGAGTGCGTACTCGATCATCCAGCAGTGCTCGGGGGAGGAGGAGACGATGACGACGGCTTCGATATCCGCCTCGTCTACCATCTTTTTATAGTCCGTGGTCACATAATCTACCTTGAGATAGTCCTTGGCCCAGTCGAGCTCCTTCTGCTCGAGCGAGCAGGCTGCGACCAGCTTGCAGCCCGGGATCTTGAACGCCAGATTCTCCGCGTGGACCGAGCCCAGACGGCCCAGACCGACGATACCGACTTTGACTTCTTTCATAGGGGTTCTCCTTTGCTGAAAATGGAATTTTTTTCTCTCGTGGGCGGCGGTTTGCCGCAATTTCTTCCGCTTATACTATACCACCGCGCCGGTCTGCGCGCAAGCCAAACCAACCAAATTCTTTGCGCCTGCCCGCGGGTTTTTGGGCATTTTAGCAGTCCGACCGGACGGGTGATAAAGTATTGCGGTTCTTTTAACAAAATATTCATAAACGGCACTTGACTTTGCAGGCCGGCAGTGGTAAATTAAGTTTAGCACTCGGGGAGACTGAGTGCTAAACTGCGAGAAGGGAGTCTGTTTCGGTGGAGCTTTCGGAACGTAAAAAGCAGATACTCAAAGCCATCATCGGCGATTACATCCGCACAGCCGAACCGGTCGGCTCCAAAGCGTTGACCGAGGGGCATGCGCTCCCGTTCTCTTCGGCGACCATCCGCAACGAGATGAGCGAGCTGGAGGAAATGGGCTATCTGGAAAAGCCGCATACCTCGGCGGGGCGCATCCCGTCGCCGCAGGGCTACCGCCTGTATGTCGACGAGCTGATGGAGCAGCCGCAGGACGCCGGCGAGGAAGACGACGCCACGCTGCAGCAGATGATGCACACCAAGGTGCGCGAGCTGGACCGCCTGATCGAGGAGGCCGGCCGGATCATCTCCAGCCTGACCAATTATGCGTCCGTGGCCGTCACCCCGACCATGACGCAGATCTCCATTCGCCGCTTTGAGATCATCGCGGTGGATCAGATGAATTTCGTGATCGTCGTGGTCACGGATTCGGGCACGGTCAAAAACAAGATGGTGCGCACGATGACCGCTGTCTCCAAGGACGAGGCCGAGCTGCTCACCTATGTGCTCAACCAGACGCTGACCGGCCTGCCACTCACCAGCATCACGGCCGAGCGATTCGACATCGTGCGCCGCGCGGCGGGACTGACCGCGCTGCTCGCGCCGGTGGCCGAATATGTGGCCGAGCTGATCGAGGAGCTGGGCAACCAGAAGGTGTTCCTCGAGGGCACGAACAAGCTGCTGCGCTTCCCGGAATACCGGGACACGCAGAAGGCGCAGACGCTGCTCGATTATATGGAGGATGACCACACCCATCTGGTGCCGGCCACCCGCAAGATCGACGGCATCCAGTTTTTCATCGGGCCGGAGAACGGCGAGAACCCGCTGAGCGAGACCTCGGCGATCTACGCGAAATACGACATCGGCCGGATCGGGCAGGGCGTGATCGGCATCGTGGGGCCGACCCGCATGGATTACGCCAAGCTGTCCGCGCGTCTCAGCCGCTTTGCCAAGGGGCTGAACCGGCTGATTGCGGAAACCTTTTTGGACGAAAAAGACGGGAACCGCTGAGTCCCGGATAAACGGAGGCAGATAAACGACATGAGCAAGAAGAAGCAGCCGGAAGCGGCTGAAACCGAGCAGAAGGCCGCAGAACAGGCCGCCGCGCAGGAGGAGACGGCAGAAGCCGCCGCTGCGCAGCCGGCAGAGGACTGGAAGGCCAAATTTGAGGAACTGAACGACCGCTATCTCCGCATGGCGGCGGAATACGACAACTTCCGCAAGCGCAGCCAGCGCGAGCGCGAGCAGACGTACAGCGACGCCGTCAGCCACGCGGTGACCGCGCTGCTGCCGACCTACGACAACCTCGAGCGCGCGATCAAGGCAGAGACCGCGGACGCGGAATATAAAAAGGGCGTCGAGCTGACCATGAACCAGCTGACAGAGAGCCTCAAGGGCCTGAACGTCACGCTGATCGAGGCTTCGGCCGGCACAGCCTTTGATCCCAACTTCCACAACGCGGTCATGCATGTGGAGGATGAGAGCCTGGGCGAGAGCGTGATTGCCGAGGTGTTCCAGCAGGGCTTCCGGATCGGCGACAAGGTCATCCGGCACGCGATGGTGAAGGTCGCCAACTGAAAATTTTATAGGGGACTTCATAAGTCCCCTATATACGAAAGCAAGTTCCCTTGAAACTTGCTTTCGATACCCGAATGTCGCCGCCCAAGGCGGCTGAGTCGAGGAATAAAATCCGAGATACATGCTCTCGGATTTTATGGAAATTGCAGCGTGCTGCAATTTCTTGATAAATACGCGCCTGACGGCGCGGAAATAAAGCAGTATACAGTATCTGAATCATATAAAGGAGTGCAATCAATCATGGGCAAAATCATTGGCATTGACCTTGGTACCACAAACTCTTGCGTATCCGTTATGGAGGGCGGCGAAGCCGTCGTCATCCCCAACGCGGAAGGCGCGCGCACGACCCCGTCTGTCGTTGCGTTCTCCAAGGACGGCGAGCGCATGGTCGGCCAGGTCGCCAAGCGTCAGGCGGTCACCAATGCGGACCGCACCATCATTTCCATCAAGCGCCACATGGGTTCGGACTACCGCGTCAACATCGACGGCAAGCCCTATTCCCCGCAGGAGATCTCCGCAATGATCCTGCAGAAGCTCAAGGCGGACGCGGAAGCCTACCTCGGCCAGCCGGTCACGCAGGCGGTCATCACGGTGCCGGCGTACTTCTCCGACTCCCAGCGTCAGGCGACCAAGGACGCGGGCAAGATCGCGGGCCTCGAGGTGCTGCGCATCATCAACGAGCCGACCGCAGCTGCGCTGGCTTACGGCGTGGATAAGGAATCCGAGCAGAAGATCATGGTCTACGACCTCGGCGGCGGCACGTTCGACGTTTCCATCCTCGACATCGGCGAGGGCGTTCTGGAGGTGCTGTCCACCGCGGGCGACACCCACCTCGGCGGCGACGACTTTGACCAGCGCATCATCGACTGGATGGTAGACGAGTTCAAGAAGTCCAACGGCATCGACCTGTCCGCTGACAAGATGGCCATGCAGCGCCTGAAGGAAGCGGCGGAGAAGGCCAAGATCGAGCTGTCCGGCATGGCGCAGACCTCGATCAACCAGCCGTATATCACCGCGGA
>CALWJG010000172.1 GCA_944380945.1 uncultured Agathobaculum sp.
CGTCTCGCCGCTGACGCGGCGATCCACCTCCCCTCAAAGGGGAGGCAGGATGGGTGTGTGCAGATGGCGTCGGTGGTCACGCGCACGCGCGGGATCCTTCGCTGCGGGCTGCGCCCTCCGCTCAGAATGACAGGGGGTTGTCGGGATGACAGAAGAAATATCGGGATTCCATAAAGCGTGCAGGCGCCGCCTGCATTTACGCCCACCTGCCGGTGACCATCAGCCCCAATATCGAGCAGTATTCCCGGCAGCGCACCGCCACCCACTGCCCGGGGTGGGGCGTGGGCGCAGGGATGCCGCAGGCGTCCAGCCCGCCGCGCCGCATGAGCACGCGGGCGCGGGCGAGGTGGTAGTCGCTCGTCACGACCGCGGTGCGGTGCCCGTCCCCGATGAGCGCGCGGGCGTTTTCGATGTTCTCGATCGTATTGCTGGACTCGTCCTCACGCAGCAGGCGGCTGCCGTCCATGCCCTTCGCGGTCAGATAGGCGTACATGGCGTCCGCCTCGGTGCAGGGCTCGTTGCCGCCCTGCCCGCCGCACAGGATCGCGGTGACGTCCGGGTGCTCCTGCATGAAATCATACGCCGTATCCAGCCGCGCGGCGAGCGCCGCGGAGGGCTGCCCGTCCGGGTTGACGCGCGCGCCCAGCACCAGCAGGTATTCCGCCTGCGCGGCCGCGGGGTCGGCGCGCATGCCCGCCATGATCACGCCCTGTATGCCGATAAACGACACCGCGAACAGCGCAAACAGCACGCGGCCGGCGACCGACAGCGCGCGGCAGACCTTGTGTCTGTCCCGCAGGCGCAGCATCAGCCACTCGCCCGCGCAGCCCACGGCCAGCGCGGCGAAAAACACCCCGCCGAAGCGCGACGGCGCCCACGGCAGCTGCACCGCGCCGCCCGCCGCGAACAGCACGGCGAGCGCCAGCCAGATTTTCCGTTCGGTCATTGCTGCATTTCCTCCAGCTCGGCGGCGACGGCCTCCCACTCGTCCATTTTGGCGGCGAGCGCCTCGTCGCACTGCTCCTTTTCGGTCATCAGCTCGAGCAGGCGCGCGGAATCCGAGGCGGCGTCGATCATCTGCTGCTCGAGGTCGGCGGACTGCTGCTCAAGCTGGGAGATCTCGCGCTCGAGCGTGTTCAGCTGCTTTTGCAGGTTTTTGGTGCCGCCCGTGCGCTTGGGGCGCTCGGGCGGGCGCGGCACGTCGTCCAGCGTCGGCGCGTCGGGTTTGCGCTTTTTCGGCTGGGGCGCGGGCGCCGGCTGCTCCGGCAGCAGCCCCTTTTCGCGGTAGGCGACAAAATCCGAGTACGAGCCGATGAAGTCGGTCAGCCGCCCGTCCTCCAGATAGAGCACGCGGGTGGCGAACCGCTCGACAAAGTAGCGGTCATGCGAGACGAACAGCAGCGTGCCGTCGAACGCCTCGACCGCCTCCTCGATCCATTCGCGGCTGGCGAGGTCGAGGTGGTTGGTCGGCTCGTCCAGAATGAGGAAGTTGAGCGGGTCGTACATGAGCTCGCACAGGCGCAGGCGGCTCTTTTCACCGCCTGAGAGCATGTCCACGGTCTTCATCTGCTCCTCGCCCGTGAATTGGAACGAGCCCAGCCGGTTACGCGCCACCTGCATGGACACGTTTTTGTCGTAGATCAGCGTGTCGATCAGGTTGCGGTGCGGGTTTGAGAAATGCACCTGCTGCGGCAGGTAGGCGGGCTTGAGCCCGACGCCCTTGCGGACCGCGCCCGCGTCCGCCTCCTCCTCGCCCAGCAGGATCTTGAGCAGCGTGGTCTTGCCCGCGCCGTTCGCGCCAAGCAGCGCGACCTTTTCGCGGTTGCGGATGTTGAACGAGATATCGTGTAATATTTCCCGTCCGTTATAACTCTTTGTAATATCACGGACCTTTAATACCTCTTCGGTCTCGTAGTTGGGGTCGCCGAAGGTGACGGTCATCTTTTTGTCCTTTTTGGGGCGGTCGGTGACCTTCATGCGCGCGATGCGCTTTTCGATCGAGGCGGCGCGCTTGGCGAGGTGCTCGGTGCCGTGCTCGTGCATGATGCGCGCGACGGCCTCGAGCCGCTTTTTCTCCGCCAGCTCGTGCTCGTGGTGCTTGCGCTGCTCCTCGCGGCGGCGCTCGCGCTCGACCGCGTAGTAGGAGTAGTTGCCGTTATAGAAATCGCAGGTGCAGTCGTGGATCTCGATCACGCGGTCGCAGCACTGGTCGATGAACCAGCGGTCATGCGAAATGATCATCACCGTGCCGCGATAGGATTCGAGGTAGCGTCCCAGCCAGTCCACCGCGTCCATGTCCAGGTGGTTGGTCGGCTCGTCCAGCAGCAGGATGTCGGTCTGCTCGAGGATGATGCGCGCCAGATTGATGCGCGTCTTTTCGCCGCCCGAGAGCAGGTCGAACGCCTGCGCGCGCATGGCGGGCGGGATGTCCAGACCGTTGCACACGCGGTCGATCTCGTAATCGCGGTTGTAGCCGCCCAGGATCTCGAGACGGGTCTCGAGCTGGGCGTAGCGCTTGAGCAGGGAGGCGTCGTCCGGCTTGCGGGCCATCTCGTCGGTCAGCGCGTCCATGGCCGCGGCGACCTCGTCGGATTCACGGAACGCCAGCCGCAGCACGTCCTCCACCGTCGTTCCGGCGGGGAAATCGGGCATCTGGTCGATCACGCCGGCGTTCCGGCCCGCGCCGAGCGAGACGTGCCCGCCGTCATAGGGCAGGCGGCCGGTCAGGATGTTCAGCAGGGTGGTCTTGCCGGCGCCGTTCGCGCCCAAAATGGCGACCTTCTCGCCCGGCTGGATGTCAAACGAGACGTCCTGCAGGATCAGACGGTCGCCGTAGTATTTGGTCAGGTTTTGTACGGAAATGTCAGCCACGTCTGGCGGGCTCCTTTCAAAAATATCGTAAGCCGCAGCGGCAGGGCCGTGCGGCGGGAGGGGTAGGCGTTCAAAGGCGGTCAGCCGACGCGCCGGCGACGCCCAGCACGACGCGCTGCACGCCCGCGAGGTCCTCCTCGATGCGGATGCCGGCAAAGCCGTTCTCCTCCAGAATGGCGGCGACGTCCTGCGCCTGCCGCCAGCCGCACTCGAACAGGATGACGCCGCGCGGCACGAGCAGGCTGCCCCAGCCCGCGCAGATGGCGCGGTAAAAGTCCAGCCCGTCCGGGCCGCCGTACAGCGCCTCATGCGGCTCATAGGCGGCCACGCTGGGCTCGAGCTGCTCCATCTCCGCGCGGGTGACATAGGGCGGGTTGGAGACCAGAATGTCAAATTCGCCGATTTCGGCCGGCGGCAGGTCGAGCACGTCCGCTTTGACGGCGGTCAGCCGCCCCTGCACGCCGTGCCGGCGCGCGTTTTCGCGGGTGAGGCGCAGCGCGCCGTCCGCATTGTCCACCGCGGTGACGCGGGCGTCCTCCACCTCGTGCGCCGCGGCGACGCCGATGCAGCCCGAGCCGCAGCACAGGTCGAGGATGCGCGGCGAGACGAGCGTGCGTGCGCGCTCGATGGCAAGCTCGCACAGGCGCTCGGTATCCGCCCGCGGGATGAGCACCGAGCGGTCGACCGCGAAGGTCAGGCCGTAGAAATCCCACTCGCCGAGGATGTAGGCGAGCGGCTCGCCGTCCAGACAGCGGTCGCACAGCAGGTGGGCGTAGTCCACGGTCGCGTCGTCCAGATAGACGTGGCCCCATTCCGCAGTATGGCTGCGGTCGACGCGGCAGGCATAGGCCGTCAGCTCGCGCGCGGCCAGCGAGGGCTGCGGCTCGCCCGCATCCCGGAAGCGCTTGTAGAGCTGCATGTAAACGTCGTTGATGGTCTTGGTCAAATGGGGTCACCTCTTTCGTTTCCTCATCATATGGGGCGCAACGCCGGAGGGGCGGGCAGCTGACCTGACGGGGCGGGCGCGCACTGCGCGCCCCTACGGGGTGGCAGCCATTCCCCTTCATATTGCAACAGCAAGTGGGCGGCATCCGCAAAGCGGGACAACGCCTT
>CALWJG010000173.1 GCA_944380945.1 uncultured Agathobaculum sp.
CTGCAGAACTACCTGTTCAACACGGATATTTACGAGCTGCCGCCCAAGACGCGGCTCAAGATCCACTCCGACCTGCGGCGGGAGATGATCGAGATATTCTCGGGGAAAAACATCTACTGATGCTTCGATCGGAACTACAGTTCCGATTGAGTGGACGCACCGAACCCATGTTCGGATGCGTCTTTTGCGCAAATTTGCGCGCCGCAAACGCGGCACACAAATTTGCTTTCCTGTATCAAAACCGAGATACACGCTCTCGGTTTTGATGGAAATTGCGGCTCGCCGCAATTTCCGATTTGATGCGCGCTGCGCGCGAAGCTCCTTTTATTTTGAAGAAGAAGGTATCTGCTTATGGACCAATCCCGTGCGCCGATCAAGGAGGCGCTCGAACGATTCAAGGATATGCGCATCGTGCCGTTTGACGTGCCCGGGCACAAGCGCGGCCGCGGCAATCCCGAGCTGACCCGGTTCCTCGGCGAGCAGTGCATGACCGTGGACGTCAACTCCATGAAGCCGCTGGACAACCTGTGCCATCCGGTGAGCGTCATCCGCGAGGCGGAGGAGCTCGCCGCCGACGCCTTCGGCGCGGCGCACGCCTTCCTGATGGTGGGCGGCACGACCTCGAGCGTGCAGGCGATGGTGCTGTCGGTCGTCGGGCGGGGGGATGAGATCATCCTGCCCCGCAACGTGCACCGCTCGGTCATCAACGCGCTCGTGCTGACGGGCGCGGTGCCGGTCTACGTCAACCCGCAGATGAACGACCGGCTGGGCATCTCGCTGGGTATGTCGATCGCGGACGTCAAAAAAGCGATCGAAAAGCACCCGTCCGCCAAGGCCATTCTGGTCAACAACCCGACGTATTACGGCATCTGCTCGGACCTGCGCGAGATCGTCCGGCTGGGCCACGCCGCGGGCATGAAGGTGCTGGCCGACGAGGCGCACGGCACGCATTTCTACTTCGGCGAGCACATGCCGGTCTCCGCCATGGCCGCGGGCGCGGACCTCGCCTCGGTCTCCATGCACAAATCGGGCGGCTCGCTCACCCAGTCGAGCTTCCTGCTGTGCGGCCCGGGAATGAACGCCGACTATGTGCGCCAGATCATCAACCTGACCCAGACGACCTCGGGCTCCTATCTGCTCATGGTCAGTCTGGATATTTCGCGCAAAAACCTCGCCCTGTACGGCAAGGAGATCTTCCGCAAGGTGACCGGCCTGACCGAGTACGCCCGCGAGGAGATCAACCAGATCGGCGATTACTATGCCTACGGCAGCGAGCTGGTCAACGGCGACACGGTCTATGACTTTGACGTGACCAAGCTCGCGGTCAACACGCTGGACGTGGGGCTGGCCGGTATTGAAGTATATGACGTGCTGCGCGACTTTTACGACATCCAGACCGAATTCGGCGATCTGGGCAACCTGCTCGCCTATGTGTCGGTGGGAGACCGCGAGCGCGACCTCGAGCGCCTGGTCGCGGCGCTGGCGGACATCCGCCGCCGCTACAAGCGCGACAAGGCGACGCTCATGCGGCAGGAATACATCTCGCCGCAGGTGGTCGCCGCGCCGCAGGAGGCGTTTTACGCGGAAAAGCAGGCCCTGCCGCTGGCGGAGTCGGTCGGCCGCATCTGCGCGGAGTTCGTCATGTGCTATCCGCCCGGCATCCCGATCCTCGCCCCGGGCGAGCGCATCACCCGCGAGATCCTCGACTATATCCGCTACGCCAAGGACAAAAACTGCATGCTGCTCGGCACCGAGGACCCGGACGTCAACAACCTGCAAGTGATCAAAGGAGTCATCAGCCCATGCGATTGACATTTACCGAAATGCACGCGCCGACCGTCGGCCTGACCATTCAGGTCGACCGCCAGCTGTATACCGAGCAGAGCGATTTCCAGCGCATCGACGTGTTCGAGTGCGAGGAATTCGGCCGCTTCCTGACGCTCGACGGCTATATGATGCTGACCGAGCGCGATGAATTCATCTACCATGAGATGATGGTGCACGTCCCCCTCGCCGTGCTGGGCGACAGGGTGAAAAAGGTGCTCGTCATCGGCGGGGGCGACGGCGGCTGCGTGCGCGAGCTGTGCCGCTATCCCGGCATCGAGCATATCGACCTGGTCGAGATCGACGAGCGCGTGGTCGCGGTCTGCCGCGAATACCTGCCCACGGTCGCCTGCTCGCTGGACGACCCGCGCGTGCACATCCTGTATCAGGACGGCCTCAAGTACATCCGCCGCATCGAGAACGAATACGACCTCATCATCATCGACTCGACCGACCCCTTCGGCCCGGGCGAGGGCCTGTTCACGATGGAGTTCTACGGCAACTGCTACAAGGCGCTGCGGGAGCACGGCGTGCTGGTCAACCAGCACGAGAGCCCGTTCTACAAGGGCGACGCGCTCGCCTGCCAGCGCGCGCACCGCAACATCGTGCACTCGTTCGAGCTGTCGCGCCTGTTTCAGGCGCACATCCCGACCTACCCGTCCGGCCACTGGCTGTTCGGGTTCTCGTCGCGCGGCGTGCATCCGGTGCATGATCTGGACGCGGACGCGTGGAACGCCCGCGGTCTGGAGACCAAATACTACAACACCAATCTGCACAAGGGCGCGTTCTACCTGCCCAATTATGTGCAGAAGCTGCTGGAAAAGGTCGAAGCCTGAGCGCAATACCATACAAGATGCAAGCATAAAACGGGAGGGCTGTGCCCTCCCGTTTGTGCGTCAAATCGAAAACGGCCGCGAATCGCGGCCGTTTTTCTGTGCCTTGACCGGGGCTGCGGCGCGGCAGTCATGCTGTGCGCGCAGGTGCGGTCTGCATCGCAAATCAGTTGAACGTCTCCTCCCGCTCCGCGAACATGCGCTGCACGCGCGCCTGCAGCTCGGGGTAACCGGCGAGCGTGGGGTCGTGCCGCAGGATGTCCTCGGCCTCCTCGCGGGCGGACTGCATGAGCGCAAGGTCGGCCGCGAGGTCGGCGACGTGCAGCGCGGGCAGGCCGTGCTGGCGGCGGCCGAAAAAGTCGCCCGGCCCGCGCTGGGCGAGGTCGGCGCGCGCGACCTCAAAGCCGTCGTTCGTCCGGCACAGGATCTTCAGCCGCTCGCGGGCGGCTTCGCCCTTGTCCGCGCCGAAAAAGATGCAGTAGGACTGCCGCGCGCCGCGGCCCACGCGGCCGCGCAGCTGGTGCAGCTGGGACAGGCCGAAGCGGTCCGCGTCCTCCACCACCATCAGGTTGGCGTTCGGCACGTCCACGCCGACCTCGATCACGGTCGTGGCGACCAGGATATCGTATTCCCGCGCGGCAAAGGCGCGCATGACCTGCTCCTTGTCCGCGTTTTTCATGCGCCCGTGCAGCACGGCGACGCGCCGGTGCGGCAGCGCCTGCTGCAGGTCCTTCGCGTGCTGTTCGGCGCTTTTGAGCTCGAGTTCGCCCTCCTCGACCAGCGGGCAGACCACATACACCTGCCCGCCCGCCTCGACCTGCTTGTCGATGAAGGCGGTGATGCGCCGCCGCATATTCTGCCCCACGGCATAGGTCTCGACCGGCTGGCGGCCGGGCGGCAGCTCGTCCAGCACGGACACGTCAAGGTCGCCGTACAGGATGAGCGCGAGCGTGCGCGGGATGGGGGTGGCGGACATGACGAGCACATGCGGCGTTTCGCCCTTGGCCGAGAGCGCGGCGCGCTGCGCCACGCCGAAGCGGTGCTGCTCGTCCGCCACGACCGCGCCCAGCCGGTGGAAGGTGACGCCCTGCTGGATGAGCGCGTGCGTGCCGATCACGACCTGCGCCGCGCCGGTCTCGATCGCGGCGAGCGCCGCGCGCTTTTGCGCCGCGGTCATTGAGCCGGTGAGCAAGGTGCAGGAGATACCCAGCTTTTCCAGCAGGGGGGAGAGGGTCTCCGCGTGCTGGGCGGCGAGGATCTCGGTCGGCGCCATGAAGGCGGCCTGCCAGCCGTTCTGCGCCGCGAGCGCGCACAGCGCCGCGGC
>CALWJG010000174.1 GCA_944380945.1 uncultured Agathobaculum sp.
CCCTCATGCGTGCAGGTCTCGGTCGGCACCTTGTCCGCCCAGAAGCGGCCGGTCGCGGCGCGGCCCGCAGCGCGGCATGCGCCCGAAGCCAGCAGGCCGGTATCCATGCAGTAGGTCTTTTCGACAAAGTCATCCGGGTGCGAATCGAACACCAAGTTCGAGTCGCCCTCGTGCACCCTCTGCATGACCTCCAGCCAGATATAGGACGCGTTGCGGCCGTACAGGCCGTCCAGCGTGTAGTTGTGCTCATAGCCGACCCACACCGCCGCGGCATACTGCGGCGTCACGCCGCAGAACCAGATATCGGTGTTCGAGGTGGTGGTACCGGTCTTGCCGGCGGTCTCCACGCCCGAGATCTGCGTGCCGGATGCAGTACCGTAGGAGGTGACGTTCTGCATGCAGTCCAGCATGTAGTACGCGGTGCGCACGTTCTGGAAGCCCTTGTCCGTATACGGCTTGTTGTCCAGCACCACGTTGCCCTCGGAGTCGAGCACCTGCGTATAGGTGCGCGTGCCGCCGAACACGCCTTCGTTGATGAAGGTGGAGAAGCCGCCCGCCATCTCGCGCACGGTCACGCCGTCGGTCAGGCCGCCGAGCGCCAGCGGCGCCAGATCGATATCCGACTGGACGGTGCCGTCCGCATTGGTGCGGTTGCCGACCAGCTGGATGTCCAGCTGCTGGGTCAGGAAATCATAGGATTTCTGCGGCGTCAGCGCGTTGAGCACCTGCACCGCGATCGTATTGACCGAGCTGGTGATACCGCTTTCGACCGACATCGCACGGCCGGTCGGGTAGCGGCCGTCGTTCATCGGCCAGGGGTTGCCGTTCTCGTCCTCGCGCAGCGCGCGGTCGTACACCGTGCTGCTCGGCACGATCACGCCCTGGTCCATCGCCGGTCCGTAGGTGGACAGGGGCTTAAAGGACGAACCGGGCTGGCGGCGCGCATCGGTCGCAAAGGAAAATTCCAGCTTGCCGGTCTTTTCGCCGCGGCCGCCCGCGATGCCCACGATGTTGCCCTGCTTATCCGTGATGACCATGGCGCTCTGCGGGCGCTCGCCGTACTTCTCCGTGGTGGGGAAGACCGAATCGTCCGCCCAGACCTCGTCGAGGATGGTCTGGATCTCAGTGTCGATGGTGGCGTAGATGGTCAGGCCGCCCGAGTTGACCATGTTGTAGGCCACGGTCTCGGAATAGCCCTTCTGCTCCATCAGGTCGTTGACCACGTCCTTGACCACCGCGTCCGTGAAATAGGTATAGGGCTCGCCGACGTCCTCGACGTAGTCCTCATACGGGCGGTAGTTGAGCTGCTCGGCCACGGCCGCGTCGTGCGTGGCCTGATCGATCATGCCCTGATCGAGCATCTGACCGAGGATGAGCTCCTGACGCTCCTTGACCTTTTCCGGGTTGTTGTACACGTCGTAGATCGACGGGTTGTTGGTCAGGCCCGCGAGCACCGCGCACTCGGCCAGCGACAGCTCGGATACATCCTTGCCGAAGTAGCGGTCAGCCGCGGTCTGCACGCCGTAGCAGCGGTAGCCCAGATAGATGGTGTTCAGGTACATGGTGAGGATGCGGTCCTTGTCGTTCACCGCGTCCTCGAGCGCAAGCGCGCGGAAGATCTCATTGACCTTGCGCTTGATCGAATAGTCGTTGTCCTTGGTCGCGTTCTTGATCAGCTGCTGGGTGATGGTCGAGCCGCCGTACTGCTCGCCGCCGATCAGCCAGCTCTTGACCGCGCCCAGCGTGCGCTTCCAGTCCACGCCGCTGTGCGAGTAAAAGCGCTCGTCCTCGATCGCGACCGCCGCGTCCTTGAGGTACTGCGGGATCTCCTCGCTGTCCACCCATTCGCGGCTCTCGTTGCCGCTCAGCGTTTCATACAGCACATATTCCCCGCTGGCGGGGTCCTTGGCATAGATAAAGCTGTTCAGGTTCAGGCCGAGGTTGTTGTTGATCTCGTTTGCCGTCTCCTGCGCCGTGGGGTTGATATAGGCATGGACATAGTAGGCGAACGCCATGCCGCAGAAGCAGGCGCACAGCACGCCGATGAGCAGCAGCGTCAGCAAGATGCGTGATATCACATACCCGATGCCATGTCCTATTTTTTTGCCAGTTGCCAATTCGGTCTCCTCCTTGCCCAACGCGGGCTTGCCATGGTCTCTCTGTTTCATCAGACGCAGCAGGCGCCTGATTTGTTCCCCTCTCAGCGGCGGCGGGCTGCTTTTTCGCCCGGTCCGGCGCCGCCTGCCGGCGCGTCCCGCCGGCGGTCATACCTTACAATAACCATGAAATAGAAAATATAGTAGACGCTCTCCGGGTATTATATCATATTATTTCGCAAATTCCAAACAAATTTTACACGCCGCGCCGAATAATTTCCAAATTTTCCGGAGATACTCGGAGAAAATACAGGTTATATACAGGAGGGACCACCATGATGCAGGGGTTTTATCTGCTGGCGCTGCGGCAGGCGCGCCGCCGGCGGCGCATTGCGCTGCTGTTCTGCGCCGCGGCGCTGGCCAGCGTCTTTTTCGCCGCGCGGGCCGGTCTTGCGCCCGCAGCCGCGCCGGTCAGCGCGGCCGCGGAGCCGGTCCCGCCCTATATCGCGGTGAGCGAGGGGGACCGGCTGGTCGTCACCCGCGGGGGCGAGACCGTGCTGCGCACGGCGATCGACACACGCACCCTGCCCGCCGCCGACCGCGCGGCGCTCGCAGAGGGGATCGAGCTGCCCGACATCGCCTCGCTCGCCCGGCTGCTGGAGGATTACGGGTCGTGACCCACACCCCCGCCCAAAGCGCCGCACAAGGTCCGCTCCCCCTGTCATAACCCGCCGCCCGGCCGCATATCGTATCAGCGAGGGGGCGTAAGCTATGTTCATCACCATCACCCGCGATACCTTATACCGCATCGGCGCGGGCGCCGGGGTCTGCGCGCTGCTGGCCGCGCTGTTCTTTTTGCTGCCGCAGCGGGAGCAGGCCGCGGCCGAGACCGCCGCCGGGGCGCAGCCCGCCGCCGCGGTCAGCGACTGGGGGCTGTCCTTCCAGACGAACGGCCAGCCGCCCGCGGGCAACGTGTCCGCAGACGAACTGCGCCAGTGGGACGCCTATTATCTGGGCGACACGGGCGAAAAGACCATCTACCTGACCTTTGACGCGGGCTATGAAAACGGCTGCACGCCCGCCATTCTTGACGCGCTCAAAAAACACAACGCGCCCGCCTGCTTCTTCGTGGTGGGCAATTACATCGACACCGCGCCCGCACTCGTGCAGCGCATGGTGGACGAGGGGCACATCGTGGGCAACCACACGCTGCACCATCCGGATATGTCCGCCATCGCGTCGCAGGAGGCGTTCGCCGCTGAGCTCGACGGGCTCGCGGAGAAGTTCACCGCGCTCACCGGCCAGCCCATGCAAAAGTTCTACCGCCCGCCGCAGGGCAAATTCAGCGAGGAAAACCTCAAGCAGGCGCAAGAACTCGGCTACAAGACGATCTTCTGGTCGCTCGCCTATGTGGACTGGTATACCGACAACCAGCCGACCGAGGAACAGGCGTTCTCCAAGCTGGTCCCGCGCATCCACAACGGCGCGATCGTGCTGCTGCACTCGACCAGCGAGACCAACGCCCGCATCCTCGACGAGCTGCTCACCCGCTGGGAGGAGCAGGGTTATACCTTCGGGCGGCTGGACGAACTCGGCTGATCAGCGCAGGCGGCATCCTCGGCGCGGGCCAGCGCCTGCGCCAGACGGTCGTGCACCTCGCCCATGCTCATGCGCGCGCCCGCGGTCTCGATGCGCGCGGCCAGCGCCGCGACGTCGCCGAACAGGCGCAGATAGGCCGCGCGGTAGTTGAGTTCGGTTTCCTGTTGTTTCATTGTTATCACCTC
>CALWJG010000175.1 GCA_944380945.1 uncultured Agathobaculum sp.
ACGCAGTTTGTCCCCTCTTGCCCGCGAGGCGGCCGCGCACACCCGCCGCAGCGGGCGTCCAGCGAGCAACCGCCGCGTAGCGGCGGCTCTTAGCGAGTCGGAGGCCGCGTACTTGCACAATCTCCGTTGCCTCCCTGTATAAATGATGCTATAATAAGGGGCAAGTGGAAAAATTCCTTCGGAAGTGAGCGAAACAATGCAACAAGTGACCCGAAAAAAGCTGGGCGCAGGGGTGAACCTCACCTGTGTGACCACGCCGAAGTTCAAACGGGCCGTGCTGCGCGCCGCGCTGCTGCTGCCGCTCGGCGGGGCGGACAGCGCGCTGCGCGCCTGCCTGCCGCATGTGCTGCGCCGCGGCACCGCACAGCTGCCCGACCTGCGCGCGATCGGCGAAGCGCTCGACGGGCTGTACGGCGCGCGCATCGAGGCCATCGTGCGCCGCGAGGGCGAAAGCCTGTGCATCGGCTTTTTGTCCGACTGCATCGACGACGCCTACGCCCCGGATGCGGACGGGCTGGCCGCGCAGGTCATCCGCCTGCTGGCCGATCTGCTGTGCCGCCCGTATCTGCAGGACGGCGCGTTCTGCCCGGACTACACCGCGGGCGAGCGCCAAAACCTGATCGACCGCATCGCCGCGCAGAAAAACGACCCGCGCACCTGGGCGCCTAAGCGGCTGACCCAGCTGATGTGCGAAAACGAGCCCTACGGACAGCCCGTGCTCGGCACGGCCGGGCAGGCGGAGCAGATCACGCCCGAGGGTCTGTACGCCGCATGGCGGCGCGCGCTGGACACGGCGCAGATCGAGCTGTTTTACTGCGGCGCGCTGCCGCCCGACCGGGTCGAAGCGCTGTTTGCGGACACGCCGCTCGCGCGTCCGCGCGCCGGCGCACAGTGCCTGCCGCCGGTGCAGATCATCGCGCGTCCCGCGGGCGCGCCGCGCGAGGTGGTCGAGGAGGAGCCGGTGACGCAGGGCAAGCTGTCGCTCGGCTTCCGCACGGGCGGCGCCAGCCTTGTGAGCGGCGACCCGGCGGCCTGCTGGCTGCTGACGACCCTGTACGGCGGCTCGACCAGCTCCAAGCTGTTCCTGAACGTGCGCGAGCGCAAATCGCTCTGCTATTACGCAAGCGCCCAGTTCATCGCGCCAAAGGGCATCATGATGGTCAATTCCGGCATTGAAAACCGCGATTATGAGACCGCGCGGGACGAGATCCTGCGCCAGCTCGACGCCTGCCGCGCGGGCGACATCACGGACGCGGAGATCGCCTCCGCCCGCAAGACGCTTGCGACCAACTGGCGCGCCATGTTGGACGACCCGCTCGCCCTCGAGCGCTACTGGCTCGGTCAGGCCGCCGCGGGCACGCTGGTCTCGCCCGAGGAGCGCATTGAGCAGGCCGCGGCGGTCGACCGCGCGCGCATCCTCGCCGCAGCGCAGGGCATCGCACTGGATACGATCTACTTTATGAAGGGGGCGGCGCAATGACCCGGCAGTATGCGAGCTTGCAGGAGCGCGTCGAGCTGCGCACGCTGGAAAACGGCCTGCGCGTCTGCTATCTGCCCAAGGAGGGCTTTGGCAAGACCTTCGCCCTGCTGGCGACCGATTTCGGCTCGGTCGATTCCTCCTTCACGCTGGAGGGGCAGCGGTACGACACCCCGGCGGGCGTGGCGCACTTTCTCGAGCACAAGATGTTCGAGGACAAGGACGGCAACGCGCTGCAGAAGTTTGCGCGCACGGGCGCAAGCCCCAACGCCTTCACCAGCCATGTGATGACCGCGTACCACTTCTCCTGCACCGACCGGTTTGCCGAAAACCTCGAGATATTGCTGAAATTCGTGTTTACGCCGTATTTCACCGAGGAAAACGTGGCCAAGGAGCGCGGCATCATCGCGCAGGAGATCGGCATGATGGACGACACGCCGGGCTGGCAGGCCATGGTCGGCGTATACGAAGGGCTGTACCGCGCGCATCCGGTGCGCGTGTCCATCGCGGGCAGCGTCGAGAGCATCGCCCGCATCACGCCCGAGACGCTCTACACCTGCCACCGGGCGTTTTACAGCCCCCGCAACATGGCGCTCGTGGTGTGCGGCACGGCGGATTTTGACGAGGTCTGCCGCATGGCCGCGCAGTTCTCCCCGCAGGACGCGCCCGCGATCGGCGAGCGGCACTACGGCGCGCGCCGCGAGGCGGTCAGCGAGCTGCTGGTGACGCGGCGCATGCCGGTCTCCAGACCGCAGTTCCTCGTGGGCTTCAAGGACGTCCCGCTCGCGCCGGACGAGAGCCGCCTGCGCCGCGCGATCACCGGCGAGCTGGCGCTGCGCATCCTGTGCGGCGACACCGCGCCGCTGTACGCGGAGCTGTACGAAAGCCACCTGATCGGCCGGGATTTCGACACCGAATACACGCTCATCCCCGAGGGGGCGGCCGCCATCCTCGGCGGCGAGAGCCGCGACCCCGCCGCCGTGCGCGAAGCGCTCGAGCGGGCGGTCAGCCGTCTGGCGCATGAGGGCGTGGAGGACGGTCTGTTCCGCCGCATGAAAAAGGCGCTGTACGGCCTGTACCTGCGCGTGCTCGATGTGCCCGAGGCCTATGCCCGCCAGCAGGCGGCCGCGCTGTTCGCGGGCGAGCAGTATCCGGATTTCGCCGCCCTGTTCGACACGGTCGGCCCGGACGATGTGCAGGCCATGTTCGCGCGCTGGGCGCGCCGCGACCGGTGCACGATGTCGGTCGTCGAGCCCAAATGACCGCGGCGTCCCGCCGGGCGGGGCCGCAAATGACAGCAAAGGAAGAACATTACCCATGGAACATCTGATCTCTTTCCCGGCCCTCGGGCTGGAATTCACGCTGAACCGCGTTGCATGCAGCGTGTTCGGCAAGGATATTTACTGGTACGGCGTCATCATCTGCGCCGGCTTCATTCTGGCGGCGCTGTATGTGAACGCGCGCGTGAAGGAATTCGGCATCACCTCGGATAATCTGGTGGACTGCCTGATCATCTGCGTGCCGACCGGCATCGTGTGCGCGCGCATCTATTATGTCATCTTCGAGTGGGGCTATTACAGCCAGCATCCGGCTGAGATCATCGCGATCTGGAACGGCGGCATCGCCATCTACGGCGCGGTGATCGGCGTGGTGATCGCGCTCTGGATCTACAGCCGGGTGAAAAAGCTGCCGTTCAGCGCGCTGTGCGATCTGGCGGCGTTCGGCCTGCTGATCGGCCAGCTGGTCGGCCGCTGGGGCAATTTTGTCAACGGCGAGGCGCACGGCGGCGAGACCGGCCTGCCCTGGGGCATGTCGATCGACGGCGCAGACCCGGTCCACCCGACGTTCCTGTACGAATCGCTCTGGAACCTGATCGGCTTTGCCGCCCTGCATTTTTACTCCAAAAAGCGCCGTTTCAGCGGCGAGATCGCGCTGCTGTATGTCGCGTGGTACGGCCTCGGCCGCGCATGGATCGAGGGCCTGCGCACGGACAGCCTGTATCTCGGCCCGGTGCGCGTATCCCAGCTGCTGGCGGCGGTGAGCTGCGCCGCGGCGGTCGCGCTGCTCGTGCGGCAGTACCGGCGCATCCGCGTGCGCAAGGCGTTTTATGTGCCGCCGCAGGCAGAGGAAGCCGCGGAGGAGACGCAGGAATAAACCGCGGGGCGGCCTTGCGAGGCGTAACGTTTGTGCCCGCGTATCGCGGGCGCGTGACCGACCGATGCCATCTGCACCACCCATCCTGCACCCGCCCCTTGTCATTCTGAGCGGAGGGCGCAGCCGCAGCGAAGAATCCCGCGCTTGCGCGTGACACCGATGCCGTCTGCGCCACCCATCCTGCCTCCCCTTTGAGGGGAGGTGGCAGCGCCGTCAGGCGCTGACGGAGAGGTCATTGTAAAGGGCTG
>CALWJG010000176.1 GCA_944380945.1 uncultured Agathobaculum sp.
TATTCGGCAGCCGTGTCCGCGGTGTCCGCAGTATCGGTGGTGATATACTTGCCGATGATCTCGTCGATCGTGCCGTCCGCCTTGAGCTCCGCGATCGCCGCGTTGACCTGCTCAAGCAGCTCGGTGTTGTCCTTGGCGATCGCCGCCGCGTAATCCTCGGTGATATACTCGGTCTCAAGGATCTTCAGGCCGGTGTTGGCCGCGACGTAGTTCTTAGCCGGCTCGTTGTCGATGACAACGCAGTCAACCTGACCGTTGGCCAGCGCGGAAACCGCCAGCGCGCCGTTGTCATACTGACGGACAGCGTCCTGACCATAATCGCTGGTGCAGTACTGGTCGCCCGTGGTGCCGGCCTGTACGCCGATCAGCTTGCCGGTCAGGTCGACAGCCATGGTGCCGTCCTCCTGCTCGGCCGGGGCGATGTCGGAATCCTCCGGCACGATGATGACCTGCACGCCGGTCGCGTAAGAATCGGTGAAGTCAACGCTCTCCGCGCGCTCCGGGTCGGCGGTCATACCGGCGAGGATGATGTCGATCGTGCCCGACTGCAGCGCCGGGATCAGCGAATCGAACGCCATATCGGTGATCTCGAGCTCCATGCCGAGCTTGTCGGCGATAGCAGCCGCGATGTCCGCATCAATGCCCGCGACCTCGTTGTTCTCATCGCGGAACTCGTACGGCGGGAACTGCGCGTTCGTGCCCATGACGAGCGTGCCGCCCTCGGTGTTCTCCGCAGTCTCGGACTGCTGGGTATCGTCTGCGCTGGTATCGTCCGTGGCCTGGGTGTTGCCGCCGCCGCAGCCGGTCAGCAGCATCGAGCCCGCCAGCACCATGCTCAGCATGGCAATCGAAAGCTTCTTCATAATGATTTCTCTCCTCCCAAAGTGCCGGTTATTCCGGCCTTGTAAGCATGTTAATTATTATACAGTGGTATGTTTGAAAATGCAACCTTACTTTTCACAAAAAAGCGAGGTTTTTTCTCCGTCTTTTGTGCGTCCTGCCGAACGGGTGACGCCGCAGCTGCGCGCAGCATAGGCTGACAGCGACATCATCCCGTCTGGAGGTTTTTCCTTATGGCACATCCATTCCTTACATATCCGCACCCCTCCGCGCCCGCTGTCAGCTGCACAGCGGCTGTCGAAACCGGCACAGGCAGCCTTATGATCCGCACCGCGCCCTCCCCCGCCGCGCCCTGCGCCGCCCATGCGCCCGACGGGGCGCGGCTGGCCGTGTACGGCCGGTGCGGCGCGTGGTACGCCGTGCGCTTTGACGGAACGGAGGGCTATGTCACCGGCGAGGACATCGTGCTGCTCTATGCCGGCAGTCCGGCCTGACGGCGATTTTCACCAGATTCCGATTTGTCCTTGCGTTTGCAGGCGGATGCCAGTATAATAAAGGTGTTCGATGCGAAAATACGCAAGGAGGGACTTTCAAGAGTGTATCAGATCCTGAAAAAGCAGACGCTGAACGCCAATACCAAGCTGATGGTGATCGATGCGCCGCACGTTGCGCGCAAGGCCGAGCCCGGCCAGTTCATCATCCTGCGTGTCAGCGAAGAGGGCGAGCGCATCCCGCTCACCATCGCGGACTTTGACCGCGAAAAGGGCTCCATCACGATCATCTTCCAGGAGGTCGGCGCGACCACCATGGCGCTGGGCGAAATGAACGAGGGCGACTGCCTGCATGACTTCGTCGGCCCGCTGGGCAAGGCCAGCGAGCTGGAGGGCATGAAAAAGGTCGCGGTCGTCGGCGGCGGCCTTGGCTGCGCGATCGCCTATCCGCAGGCCAAGAAGCTGCATGAAATGGGCTGTCAGGTCGATCTGGTCGCCGGCTTCCGCAGCAAGGACATCATCATCCTCGAGGAGGAGATGAAGGCCGCGTCCACCAACCTGTATATCATGACCGACGACGGCTCGAACGGCAACAAGGGCTTTGTCACCGACAAGCTCAAAGAGCTCATCGAAGCCGGCAATCAGTATGACGCGGTCATCGCGATCGGCCCGATGATCATGATGAAGTTTGTTTCCGAGGTCACCCGCCCCTACGGCATCAAGACCATCGTATCCATGAACACCATCATGGTGGACGGCACGGGCATGTGCGGCGGCTGCCGCCTGACTGTCGGCGGCGAGACCAAGTTCGCCTGCGTCGACGGCCCGGACTTTGACGGCCACCTGGTCGATTTCGACAGCGCCATGCGCCGCGGCGCCATGTACAAGGCGCAGGAAAAGGACGCAGTCGCCCGCCGCGAGGCGCACTGCAACCTGTTCAAGATGGAGGTCAAGTAACATGCCGAATATGAATCCGAAAAAGATGCCCATGCCCGAGCAGGCCCCGGACGTGCGCAATAAGAATTTCGATGAGGTAACGCTGGGCTACACGCCCGAAATGGCGATCGAGGAAGCGCAGCGCTGCCTGAACTGCAAGAACAAGCCCTGCATCTCGGGCTGCCCGGTACAGGTCAAGATCCCCGAGTTCATCGCGCTGGTCGCCGAGGGCAAGTTCCTCGAAGCGGCCGCCAAGATCAAGGAGACCTCTTCCCTGCCGGCTGTCTGCGGCCGCGTGTGCCCGCAGGAGACCCAGTGCGAGCAGAAGTGCGTGCGCGGCATCAAGGGCGAGCCGGTGGCCATCGGCCGTCTGGAGCGCTTTGTCGCCGACTACGCGCGCGAGCACGGCGAGGAGAAGGCCGTCAAGCCCGCCTCCAACGGTCATAAGTGCGCCATCGTGGGCGCAGGCCCTGCGGGCCTGACCTGCGCGGGCGACCTCGCCCGCATGGGCTACGAGGTCACCGTGTTCGAGGCGCTGCACACCGCGGGCGGCGTGCTGATGTACGGCATCCCCGAATTCCGTCTGCCCAAGGCCATCGTGCAGAAGGAGATCGACACGCTGAAGGATCTCGGCGTTGAGTTCGTGCTCAACTTTGTCGTCGGCCGCTCGGAGACCATCGACGAGCTGTTTGCGGACGGCTACGAGGCGATCTTCGTCGGCTCGGGCGCCGGCCTGCCGACCTTTATGGGCGTGCCGGGCGAGAACGCCAACGGCGTTTACTCGGCCAACGAATACCTGACCCGCATCAACCTGATGAAGGCGTACAAGGAAGGCGCGGACACCCCGATCTTCCACGCGCACAAGGTTGCGGTCGTGGGCGGCGGCAACGTCGCCATGGACGCGGCGCGCTGCGCCAAGCGCATGGGCGCGGAGGAAGTCTACATCGTCTACCGCCGCTCGGAGAAGGAGCTGCCTGCCCGTCTGGAGGAGATCCACCACGCCAAGGAGGAGGGCGTGATCTTCAAGTTCCTGACCGCGCCGCTCGAGGTGCTCAGCGACGAGAACTACAACGTCACGGGCCTCAAGTGCCAGCAGATGGAGCTGGGCGAGCCGGATGACTCCGGCCGCCGCCGTCCGGTGCCGGTAGAGGGCAGCGAGTTCACCATCGACCTCGACTGCGTGATCGCGGCCATCGGCACCAGCCCCAACCCGCTGATCCGCCACACCACCCCGGGTCTGGACACCAACCGCAAGGGCTGCATCATTGCGGACGACGAGCACGGCATCACATCCAAGGACGGCGTGTTCGCCGGCGGCGACGCCGTGACCGGCGCTGCCACGGTCATCCTCGCCATGGGCGCGGGCAAGCGCGCTGCCGCTGCGATGGATGAATATATCAAGAACAAGCAGTAATTTCCTCTTTGCATCACAAAGGGCCTGCCTCAACTGGCAGGTCCTTTTGGTTTGTCGAAAAGTCCCCGCCCCGCCGCAGAAACAGCCCTTCCCTGCCCGCCCGGTTTCGGGCGGTTTTTTGCGCCGCAGCCCGCAAAATTTTCCCCTCCGCTATATTGACACCGTGTCAGATCAGTGGTATAGTGATGATGCA
>CALWJG010000177.1 GCA_944380945.1 uncultured Agathobaculum sp.
CGCCTTTCAAGGCGATCCTCCCTCCCGCGGCAACGGCCTTCCGCCGCTTCCCCTTGACGGTTCGCGCCCGCCCCGGTACAATAGGGGGAAGAAAGGGGTGCGCGCATGGAACGCACGATGGACGCGCTGCTCGACCGGTATTTCGACACCTGGCTGGGCATGGACGCGGTTTACGAAAAATGGGCGGCGCACCGCGGCGTCACCTTCAACATGCTGGGCGTGTTCGACCTGCTGCACCGGCAGGGCGGCGTGCTGCCGCAGGCGGAGCTGTGCCGGCGGCTGCACCTGTCCAAGCAGACGGTCGCCAGCGTGGTGGACAGTCTGGAAAAGCGCGGGCTGGCGCTGCGCCGCGCGTCGGAGACCGACCGCCGCACCCGCGAAGTCTGCCTGACCGGCGAGGGGCGCGCCGCGGCGCGCGCGCTGAGCGAAGCGCTGCGCCGGTTTGAGCGGCGGGCGTTCGCCATGCTGCCGCCGGAGGAGCAGCATGCGCTGGTGGAGGCCTCGTGCCGCCTGCAGCAGAGCATGGCGGCTGCACTGGAGGAGGAGCTGGCAGCGGACGCCGACCCATCTTTTTGAACAAATTCATGCGGCCCAAACGGGCCGTTTTTTGTTTACCTTGCAGGAAGTTTGTGCTATACTATAAAAAGCAGTACTGCGCCGGTGCGGCGGCAGGCTGTGATATTCTGCAAGTATGGGGGAAGCTGTTTGAATACCATTCCCGAATGTATATTCCATTCCAGAAAGATCGAATGCAAATCGCCGTACGGCGCGGTGCCCGCCGGGCAGACCGTGACGTTTTCCACCTATCCCAAGCGCGAGCACGGCACCGAGCATATCACGCTCTGGATCGAGGAGGACGGCGGCACGCCTGTGGCCTATCCCATGCGCTGGTATGGGCTGGCCGGCGCGCGCGACCGGTACAGTACGACCTTTACGCCCGACCATCCGGGCCTTTACTGGTATTACTTCACGTTTGACACCGCGGACGGTCCGCGCTTCTGCGCGCGCGGCTACGGCGGCCGCGGCGAGATCATCGACACGCTGGGCGATAAATACCAGCTGACCGTGTATGACCCGGCCTATCACCCGCCGCGCTGGTTCGGCGAGGGCATTTCCTATAACATATTTCCCGACCGCTTCTGCCGGGACAAAATGCCCGTCCAGCCGCAGGGCGAGGGCGTCGCGCCGCGCGTGCTGCACGAAAACTGGGACGATCTGCCCGTCTACCAGCCGGATGAGAACGGCGAGATCCTCAACAACGACTTTTTCGGCGGCACGCTCCGCGGCGTCATCCAGAAGCTCGACTATCTGGAGAGCCTGCGCGTGACCACGATCTACTTCAACCCGATCTTCCAGGCTTATTCCAACCACCGGTACGACACCGGCGACTACAAGCGCATCGACCCCATGCTGGGCACGGAGGAGGATTTCCGCGCGCTGTGCCGCGAGGCGGCCGCGCGCGGCATGCGCGTGGTGCTGGACGGCGTGTTCAACCACACCGGCTTTGACAGCCGCTATTTCAACGGCCGCGGCCGGTATGACAGCGTGGGCGCGCACCAGTCCAAGGATTCGCCCTATTACCGCTGGTTCGATTTCCAGCAGTGGCCGGACCAGTACGGCTCGTGGTGGGGCATCTACACGCTGCCGCAGGTGCGCGAGACCGACGAGACCTATCAGGATTACATCTTCCGCGACGCGGACAGCGTCGTGCGGCGCTGGCTGCGGCTGGGCGCGTCCGGCTGGCGGCTGGATGTGGCGGACGAACTGCCGGACGACTTTATCCGCAGCCTGAACGCCGCGGCCAAGGAGGAAAAGCCGGATGCGCTCATCATCGGCGAGGTGTGGGAGGACGCGTCCAACAAGATCTCCTATTCCGAACGGCGCACCTATTTTCAGGGCGGCGAGCTGGATTCCGTGATGAACTACCCGCTGCGGGACGCGATCATCGCCTTTTTGAACGGCGGCACGGCCGAGCACTTCATGGAGACCATGGAGGTCATCCGCGAGAATTACCCCCGCGACGTGTTCTATAACCTGATGAACGTCATCGGCACGCACGACACCGCGCGCGCCATCACCCTGCTCGGCGTGTCCGAGGAGGAGTGGAAGATGGACCGCGACAGCCGCGCGCATTACGCCCTGCCGCCCGACCGGCTGGCGACCGCGCGGCGCAAGCTCAAGCTGGCGGCGGCCATCCAGTTCACCATGCCCGGCTCACCCACGATCTATTACGGGGACGAGGCCGGCCGGCAGGGGTTTGAGGACCCCTTCAACCGGCGCACCTACCCCTGGGGCGCGGAGGACCGCGAGCTGCTCGCGTTCTACCGCCGCCTGTGCGCGCTGCGCGCGGACAGCGACACGCTCGCCCGCGGTGAGCTGCGCTTCCTCGACTGTCAGGGCGCGCTGCTCCAGTATGTGCGCGAAAGCGACCATTCCCGCCTGCTCGTTCTGGTCAACCGCGGCCACCATGCGGTGGAGACGCGGGCGCCGGCGGTGTATGCCGTGGATATGCTGGAGGGCGTGGAATTTGACGATGCGGACAGCCGCGGCGCGCGCGTCACCGTGCCGCCCGAGACGGCTTATATCCTGCGGTGCTTCGGCACCCCGTAACGGAGGGAATCACGATGGATATGCGGGAAAAACAGCTTTCCCATGAATATTTCTTTGAGGGACATATCATGAAGGCGCGGCTCGATCAGGTCGAGCTGCCGAACGGCAGGACCGCACAGCGCGAGGTGTGCGAGCATGTCGGCGGCGTGGGCGTGCTGCCCATCGACAGGGACGGCAACATCATTCTGGTGCGGCAGTTCCGCTACCCGTATGGCGAGGAGATCCTCGAGATCCCCGCGGGCAAGATGGACCACGGCGACGAAGAGGGCGCCGCGGCCTGCGGCGCGCGTGAGCTCAGGGAGGAGACCGGCTGCACGGCCGGCCGCATGGTGCCGCTGGGCTGCATCTATCCGTCGCCCGGCTTTCTGACCGAGGTCGTGCACCTGTTCGCGGCGCTCGATCTGACCGAGGGCGAGATGCAGCCGGACGAGGACGAATTCGTCGAGGTCGTGCGCCTGCCCATCGCCGAGGTCGAGCGGATGGCCGGGCAGAACGAGCTGCGCGACGCCAAGACCCTTGTCGCGCTCTACCGCGCGAAGCTCAAGGGCCTGTACTGATGCCGGCGGAGAGAAAAAACGCCTCTGAGATGGAGGGACCTATGGATAAGAAAACGATCCTCGTGGTCGAGGATGAAAAAGCGATCGCGGATATTCTGGTGTTCAATTTGCAGCGCGAGGGGTACGACACGCTCGTCGCCTACGACGGCGAGGAGGGCCTGCGCCGCGCGCTCGAGGACGCGCCCGACCTGGTCCTGCTGGACGTGATGCTGCCGCGCATGGACGGCTTTGCGGTGCTCGAGCACATCCGCAAGGAGCACGACACGCCGATCATCATGCTGACCGCGCGCGAGGAGGAGACCGACAAGGTACTCGGGCTGGAGCTGGGCGCGGATGATTACATCACCAAGCCGTTTTCCATGCGCGAGCTGATGGCGCGCGTCAAGGCCAACATGCGGCGCACGCTCTCGGGCGAGGAACGCGCCCGCCCCGCGGCGCATGCCGGCGAAGGGCTGCGCATCTCGCGGGACAACGGCATGGTCTACAAGAACGGCCGGCCGCTCGAGCTGTCCGCGCGCGAGTTTGACATTCTGTGCTACCTGTCCGCCGCGCCGGGGCGCGTGTTCTCGCGCGAGGAGCTGATGGAGCACGTCTGGGGCTATGAGTATTACGGCGACCTGCGCGCGGTGGATGTGGCCATCCGCCGCCTGCGCGAAAAGGTCGAGGACCAGCCCGCGAGCCCCAAGTATATCATGACCAAGCGGGG
>CALWJG010000178.1 GCA_944380945.1 uncultured Agathobaculum sp.
AGAGAAAAATGTCGTGAACAGGAATGATATGCGGTTGTCCTGCAGCCTGTTTTCCGGTATAATAAAACGATGCGAAACCAAAAACGGGAGAGACAGAGAGATATGGCGCGCAGGACAGAGCTGCTCAGGCAGCTGAAACAGAAAAAATGGTTTTTGACGGCGCTGGCAGCCGTGCTGCTGGCGGCGCTGGTCACCATGGGCTACCTGAGGATGAGCCGGATGCCCATTTCGGGCACGGATATCAGCCCTGCCGCCGATCCGGCCGCATGGACCTACACGCTGGCGGACGGCACGGCGCTGTCGCCGGATGCAGACGGCCGCTTCGCTCTGCCGGCGGCGGATGCGGTGGTGTACTGCACCCGCACGCTGGACGGGCTCCAGCCGGCGGGGCTGCTGAATCCTAATACCGTGCTGGCCGTCAGCGGGGACGCATGTGAGACCGCGGTGCTGGCGTCGGATGATTCGGCGGACGGCCCGCTGGACGATGCGGCGCTCTCGCTGGTTTCGGACGAGGAGGGACTGTTCACGCTGGGCGAGGCGGAAAGCCTGACGCTGGCGGTCCGCTTCCAGACGGACGAGGCCAGTGTAAAGCAGCTGCCCACGGTGCAGCTTTTTGCCAATACCGCAGCCTATAACAGCCGTCAGGCGTTCGTTGTGGTGAACAAGGCGATGCTGGCGGGCGCGTTTCTGGTCATTGCGGCCTTTATGGCGGCCCTGTTCCTGTTTCAGCTCTATCATAGAAAGTCCAACTGGGACCTGCTGATGCTGGCGCTGCTGGCGCTGGCCTGCTGTCTGCGCGCGTCCACATTTTTCGGCCTGTCCGGCCGGCTGCAGGCGCCGCAGCTGGCATGGGCATTCCAGCTGCTGCCCGGACTGATGCTCCTGTGGCTGCTGTGGTATCATACCGACGGCCGGACGCGGCGTTATGGCTGGCTGCTTCCCATCCTGTGCATTGCAGGTGTGGCGGCAGGGGCTGTATGGCAGCAGTCGGGCGCCGCGGGCGGCGCGCAGTGGGCCAGCCTGATGCGGGGCATCCTGCTGCCGGCGGTGCGGGTGCTGGCGCTGGCATGGTGCGGCTGGCTGGCCTGGCGGGGCAGCCGGTGGTACCGGGACTTTTTCCGCGGCGTCGGCATATTGGCGCTGTGCGCCGGGGTGGGCGTGTTCGTTTCCTTCCTGCGGGACGGCATCTGCTGGCGGATGGTGCGCAGCTCCCTGCAGGAGGCCTTCCGGACGGTGGATTTCTACGGCCCGATGAGCGCGGTGACCCGTCTGCTGCTCCTGCTGTTCTTCCTGCTTGCGATTCGGGACTTTATCCACAGCGTAGCCGAGCGGGAGAGCCAGATCCAGGCGCTTGAGCTGCAGACGCGCTATGCCGCCGAGCATGCCGACCGCCTGCGCCGCTCGCTGGATGAGACCCGCGCCCTGCGCCATGAGGAGCGCCACCATGTGCAGGCGCTGCTGGCGCTGTGCCGGGAAGGCGACATTACGCGGGTGGAGAGTTATCTGGCGCGGCTGGGGCGGCAGCTGGATGACGTCCCCGTGCGCTACACGGATCACGCGCTGATCGACGCACTGGTTTCCTCCGGCGCGGCCCGTGCAAAAAAGCTGGGCGTGGACTTCCATGCGGCGGTCGTTGCGCCGGCGCAGCTCGCCATGGAGGACACCGATCTCGCGGTGCTGCTGTCCAACCTGATCGACAACGCGCTCGAAGCGCTGGCCCGCGTCCCCGCGGAAAAGGAAAGGCGGATGCAGCTGCGCGTGGAGGCCTTTGAGCAGGCGGGGCTGTTTGTGGGCTGCTCCAACACCTTTACGGGCCGGCTGCTGCGGGATGAGCACGGCGGCCTGCTCACCACCAAGGAGCGGGCGGGACATGGCCTTGGCCTGCGCGCCATGCGCCGCGTGGCGGAAAAGTACGGCGGCGAACTGGCGGTGACACAGGAGGGGCAGTGCTTCCATGTGCGCACCTATCTGTATCTCTCGCAGACCAGCAAAAAACAGAAATAAAAAAGCGTTCCCTCTCCGGGTGGAAGGGGGAACGCTTTTGCTTTGTCACCGCACGCCGGTCAGCTCCTTGACGCATTCTCCGGCGAGGATCATGCCCGCCACCGGCGGCACGAACGACACGCTGCCCGGCACGGCGCGGCCCGCCGTACCCTTCTGCTCGTCAGAGGGCAGGGGCGTGCGCGGCTCCTCTTTCGAGTAGACCACTTTCAGGTGCCGGATGCGGCGCTTTTTGCATTCCAGCCGGATGACGCGCGCGAGCGGGCAGACCGAGGTCTTGTAGATGTCCGCGACCTCAAAGCGCGTGGGGTCGAGCTTGTTGCCCGTGCCCATCGAGCAGATGAGCGGCACGCCCAGCCGGTCGCACTCGGTGATCAGGTGCAGCTTGGCGGTCACGGTGTCGATCGCGTCGATCACATAGTCGAACTGCGCAAGGTCGAGCGCAGCATCCGGCGTGTAGAACAGCTGGAGCGCATGCACCGTACAGCGCGGGTTGATGTCCGCGATGCGCGCGCGCATGACCTCCACCTTGGGCTGGCCGGTGGTCGAGGCGAGCGCGATCAGCTGGCGGTTGCGGTTGGTGAGCGAGACCTCGTCGTTGTCGACCAGCGTCAGCTCGCCCACGCCCGCGCGGGCGAGCGCCTCGCACGCGAACGAGCCGACCCCGCCGATGCCGAACACCGCCACATGCGCGGATGCGAGTTTTTCTATGGCCTGCGCGCCGAGCAGCAGCTCTGCGCGGGAAAATTCATGCAGCATGATGGTACCTCACACAAACTGGGATGCAAACAGTATAGCACGGAACCGGACAGGGGACAAGCGGCGGCATTGCAGCCCAACAGAAAATAGAGGGTTACAAAATGGAAAAAAACGGAATATACCGGAACAAACCGGCGGCCGCAGCCGTCCAAATCTATAAAGGAGGATGACCCCAAAAATGATCTGAGGAGGGATACCAATGAAAGGGAAGAAAAAACGCATCTGGATCGCGGCTGCAGCAGTTGTTTTGCTGCTGGGCGCGCTGTACTGGCAGGTCAACCGGTTCAAGGTCAAGCCCTCGCTGTATGAGGGTGCGGAGGTCGTGCAGGGCGTGACCGTTCAGGTAGAGGCCGACTATGCAGGGGATGAGATCCTGTATCTGCTGGAAAACCATACGACAGAACAAATCGAGTATGCGGGCTACGAGGTGCTCGAGTATTATGACGGACAGGTCTGGCAGGAGGTGCTGTACCGGATGGGCGGGCGCGCTTCCGAGCAGACGAGGGATGCTATGGCATATGTCCTTGCGCCCGCAGGGGAGGCGTACAGCAACAGGATCGGCAGCGTGGATCTGGCAGACCGCCCGGGCAGGCCGGACGGCACCTACCGTCTGGTTTTTCCGGGGATTGGGGAGAATGCCCCTGTCATTTGCAGCGAGCCGTTTGCGTGGGGCACAGGATGATTTGTGAAAGGGATGCGCAGATGGCGAAAACACCTCCGGGCGGAATCGCTTTGCTGCGGAACAACCATTGAATCAATTGAGCGGTTGTCGGCCTACGGGCAAGCCACGGCGCGGAAAACAGGAAAAGAAGGCCAGCGAATAAAGGCGGAAACGCCTCCGGGCGGAATCGCTTTGCTGCGGCAAAGCCACGGCGGTTAAAACAATCCACTGGATTGTTTCCAAGAGCCGCCTGCTCTCATTGAATTGCCGCGCGGCGGCAGAAAGCGGTCAGAGGGCTACGGCCTCGATTCCGCCCTACGGAAAAAGGCAGCCCCATCCATTTGGATGGGGCTGCCTTTTTGGTGCCTCCGGGCGGAATCGAACCACCGACACGGGGATTTTCAGTCCCCTGCTCTACCGACTGAGCTACAGAGGCGT
>CALWJG010000179.1 GCA_944380945.1 uncultured Agathobaculum sp.
ATGTCGGTCTCGCCGATGCGGATGCGGTTTTCCGAGCGGTCGAACGCCATCGAGGTGGACAGGATGTCCTTGTTGTCCCGGATGGCGGTTTCCTTGCCCGGGAAGGGCTCGTGCGCGGTGATGTGGATGCCCCACGAGTCGTACACCAGCGTGTAGCCCGCGATGCCCGTGGTCGGCTGATAGGCGCGGCAGAAGCCGCCGTCGATGACGATCAGGCGGCCGTCGCCCTTGATCGGGCTTTCGCCGTCCTTGCTCTTGACCGGCACATGGCCGTTGACGATGTGGCAGTGCTCGCCCTCCAGCCCGAACTCGCGCAGGATGCGCACGCATACGGCGCTGTCGTTGTAGAACGAGTAATAGGGGTTTTTGGGCTCGGCCCAGGTGGCCTTGTCCGCGATCAGGCGGCGCTCAAAGGTGGCGATATGGTCGCGGCCGAACGAGGGCGAGTTGCGCCCGCACCACAGAAACCACAGGAAGTCCTTGCCGAACTGGCGTTCCTCCGTGCCCTCGCGCGCGTAATAGCCCTCGCGCGCCACGGTCTCGCAGAAGTCCATCAGCGCCTTGCCGGAAAGCGTCTTGCCGCCGAACTCGAACTGCAGAAATTCGCCCTTGTCGTCCATGGGGATGCAGCCGTGGAACAGCAGGTTGCCGTTGAAGCACTTGTACAGCCCGCCCTTGGAGTACAAAAAGCCGATGTGGCGCTGCAGCTTTTCGCTGTGCAGGAAGGAGTGCTTGAGCCGGTCCATCAGATCATGCTCCTCGGGCGAGAGCCGGTAGGGGTCGGCCGGGTCGATGGTGGGGAAGTCGCAGTCGCGCAGCGGGTATTCGCCCATGGGCAGCTTGACCGTCTTTTTCTCGAAATCGATCTTGTCGAGCAGCAGGCGGTCCTCCATGTGGAAGGAGGGGTTGCGCATGATGGTCTGCCCCTCGAGCTTGAACTGGATGACCGCGATCGCCTTGTGCATGCGCGCGGCGCGGGTGAAGTCCATTTTGGACAGGCCGCCGCTCTCCGGCCCCTTGGGCTGGAAGCAGGACAGGTCGCAGTTCTGGTAGGTCTCGTCCGCAAACAGGGCGAGCGGGCGCAGGCTGATGCCGTAGCCGGTCTCGATCACGTCCAGATTGTTGTAGGTGATCGAGTTGCTCAAGACGGTCGCGATGCAGGTGCGGCTGCCGGTCGCGGCGCCCATCCAGAGCACGTCGTGGTTGCCCCACTGGATGTCCACCGAGTGGTGGTCCATCAGCAGGTCCATGATGATGTCCGCGCGCGGGCCGCGGTCGAAGATGTCGCCCACGATGTGCAGATGGTCGACGACCAGCCGCTTGATCAGCTTGCACATCGAGATGATGAATTCCTCCGCGCGGTCGGTCTCGATGATGGAGGCGATGACCGTATCAAAGTATTCGCGCTTGTTGTAGATGTCGTTATTCTTGTTGAGCAGCTCGTTGATGATGTCGCCGTTCCAGCGGGGCAGGGCGCGGCGCACCTTTTCGCGCGTGTACTTGGAGGCGCACAGGCGGCAGATCTCGAGCAGGCGGCTGAGCGTGATGCGGTACCACTCCGCGCGGTCGGGCGCGGCTTTGACCAGCTCGGTGAGCTTTTCCTCCGGATAATAGATGAGCGTGGCGAGCTTGGCGCGCTCGTCCGAGGGCAGGCTGTCGCGCAGCACGTTGTCCACCTTTTCGCGCACAGCGCCCGAGGCGTTGTTCAGGATATGTACGAATGCTTCGGCTTCGCCGTGCAGATCGCTCATAAAGTGCTCGGTCCCCTTGGGCAGGCTGAGGATGGCCTGCAGGTGGATGATCTCGCTGCTGGCCGCGCGCATGTTGGGATACTGCATGGCGAGCAGCCGCAGGTACTTCTGGCGTTCGGTGCGGTTGTCCATGGACAAAACTCCTCTCATTTCCTGATGGTATAAGTATGCCACAAAACGGCGCAAAATACAAAGGGATTTGTGTAAAAACTGCCGCCCGATCCGGCCGGGCGGCAGCGTTTTTATTCTGCGGGAGCGTCCGCCGGGCCGGCGAGCTTTTCGCGACGCGGGGCGCGGGTGCGCGTGCGGTCGGGCGCCCAGCCCTTGAGCGGGTAGCGCTGGATCGCGCCGAAGATGCGCTCGCGCAGGCCGGGCATGGTTTTCTCCAGATTTTTGAGCAGCTCCTTGATCTCCTGCCGCTTGGTGTTGCCGTCTGCGGGACAGGGATTGTGCACGATGGGCAGCGCGTGCCGCTGGGCGAACGAGCGGACGTAATACTCGGGCGTATACAGCAGCGGGCGGATGAGCGTGATGCCCGTCCGGTCGAGGTAGGTGACCGGCTGGAAGCAGGAGATGCGCCCCTCATAAAACAGGGAGAGCATATAGGTCTCGACCACATCGTCAAAATGGTGGCCGAGCGCGACCTTTTTGCAGCCCGCGGCCTTGGCGGCCTCGTGCAGCGCGCCGCGGCGCATTTTGGCGCACAGCGCGCAGGGGTTTTCCTCCTTGCGGATGTCGAAAATGATCTGGGCGATCTGGGTCGGGATGCGGATGTATTCGACGCCCAGCTCGTCGCACAGCGCCCCGACGGGGGAGAAGTCCATCTCCGCGTAGCCCATCTCGAGCGTGATGGCGACGACCTCGAACTTTTTGGGATAGAACGCGCGCAGCCGGGCCAGCGCGGCCAGCAGCGCAAGCGAATCCTTGCCGCCGGATACGCCGACCGCGATGCGGTCGCCGTCCTCGATCATATGGTAATGGTCCACCGCGCGGCGGACATAGGAAAGCATTTTCTGCATGGTGGGTTCTCCGAAATTCTGTGGATTGGGGGATAAGCACCCTTATTTATAGCAGAAAACGCTCCGGCGCGCAATCACAAAAAGTGAAATGCAAAGTGAGAATACAAGAGATTGGATGAGATATAAGGAGAAAACAAGAGATCTCTGCGGATTTGAGATAATTTTTGAAAATTGTGCTTGACTTGCGCAAACCGATGTGTTTTAATAGATATGCTCGTTTGAAGCACAAGATTTGTTGTCAAAATAATTTTTGATAGAATAAACGGAGGAAGAAAACATGTCTACTTTTATGGCTAAGGCAGAGACTGTCGAGCGTAAGTGGTACGTGCTGGACGCCGCGGGCAAGCCGCTCGGCCGCACCGCCGCCACCGCCGCCATGCTGCTGCGCGGCAAGCACAAGGCCGAGTTCACCCCCCATGTTGACTGCGGCGATTTCGTCATCGTCATCAACGCGGACAAGGCGGTCCTGACCGGCAAGAAGCTCACCCAGAAGTACTACCGTCATCACACCGGCTGGGTCGGCGGCCTGAAGGAAGTTCAGTACAAGACCCTGATGAACGAGAAGCCGGAGTTTGCGATGCAGCTCGCGGTCAAGGGCATGCTGCCGAAGAACTCGATCGGCCGCCAGTCTGCGACCCGTCTCAAGGTTTTCGCCGGCGAGAACCACAACCATCAGGCGCAGAAGCCCGAAGTTTGGGATAAGTAAGGGAGGAACTAACTGATGTATACACCGAAAAAGGCTTATTTCTACGGCACCGGCAGAAGAAAGTCCTCCGTTGCCCGCGTTCGTCTGTTCCCGGGTGGTACCGGTGAGATCAAGATCAACAACCGCACCATCGACAACTACTTCGGTCTGGAGACCCTGAAGATGGTCTGCCGTCAGCCGTTCGAGACCACCGGCACCGCCGGCAAGTTTGACGTGGAGTGCACCGTGTCCGGCGGCGGCTTCACCGGTCAGGCCGGCGCGATCCGTCACGGCATCGCCCGCGCGCTGCTGCAGGCGGACTCTGAGCAGTACCGTCCCGCGCTCAAGGCGGCCGGCTTCCTGACCCGCGATCCGCGCATGAAGGAGCGTAAGAAGTACGG
>CALWJG010000180.1 GCA_944380945.1 uncultured Agathobaculum sp.
GGCACGGTCGTCACCTTTGTCGGCCTGAACAAGAGCTTTACCAACCCGATCATTCAGGTCAGCCAGCAGCTCAACTTCGTTGTCACGGCGGCAGCCGGCGCGCAGCGTGTGTTCGACCTGATGGACCAGACGCCCGAAAAGGACGAGGGCTATGTCGAGCTGGTCAACGCCAAGGAGGATGCGGACGGCAACATGCACGAGAGCGACACGCGCACCAACGTCTGGGCATGGAAGCATCCGCACAAGGCAGAGGGCACGGTCACCTACAAAAAGCTCGAAGGCGGCGTGGTGCTGGACGACGTGGACTTCGGCTACGATCCCGGCAAGCTCGTGCTGCATAACATCAGCCTGTGGGCCAAGCCCGGTCAGAAGATCGCCTTTGTCGGCGCGACCGGCGCGGGCAAGACGACCATCACCAACCTGATCAACCGCTTTTACGATATCGCGGACGGCAAGATCCGCTATGACGGCATCAACATCAACAAGATCAAAAAGCCCGACCTGCGCCGCTCGATGGGCATTGTTTTGCAGGATACCCACCTGTTCACCGGCACGGTGATGGAGAATATCCGCTACGGCAATCTGGATGCCACGGATGAGGAATGTATGGCCGCAGCACATCTGGCCAATGCGGACGGCTTCATCCGCCGCCTGCCCGACGGCTACGACACCATGCTCACCGGCGACGGCGCCAACCTCTCGCAGGGCCAGCGCCAGCTGCTCGCGATCGCGCGCGCGGCAGTCGCAGACCCGCCGGTGCTCATTCTCGACGAGGCGACCTCGTCCATCGACACCCGCACGGAAAAGCTGGTGCAGGACGGCATGGACGCGCTGATGTACGGCCGCACGACCTTTGTCATCGCGCACCGCCTGTCCACCGTCCGCAATGCGGACTGCATCATGGTCATGGAGCAGGGCCGCATCATCGAGCGCGGCACGCATGACGAGCTGATCGAAAAGAAGGGCAAGTACTACCAGCTGTACACCGGCAATTTTGCCGAGGAACCGGCATAAATATGACGCGCGCTTTTGCGCGATATACAAAAATCGCTGTCCCTTTGGACAGCGATTTTCTATTATTATGGCTTTTGTCACACGCCCTGCGTCAGCGCGCGCAGCATATCGGGAAACGGCTCGAGCGAGCGCGCCAGAATGCCGTGCATCTGCGCGATGGCGATGCCGTAATTGGTCATCGGCACGCCGCAGTCTGCCGCCCGCCGGCCGCGCGACTGCATCTCCTGCTCGTTGAGCATACAGCCGCCGCAGTGGATGACCAGCTGATAAGCGGACAGGTCCTCGGGGAAATCACGGCCCGAGGTGAACGCAAACACCGGCTCACACCCGGTGTACTGCCGGATCCAGCTCGGCAGCTTGACCGTGCCGATGTCCCCGCACTGCCGGTGATGGGTGCAGCCCTCGGAGATGAGCACGCGGTCGCCGTCCCGCAGGCGGCTGAGCGCCGCCGCACCCTGCACCGCGCGCCTAAGGCCGCCCTTGTAGCGCGCCATCAGGATGGAAAACGAGGTCAGCTGGATGTCCTCGGGCACGGCGCGGGCCACCTGACCGAACGCCTGCGAATCCGTGACCACCAGCCGCGGCTTGTGCCGCAGCGCGGCGAGCGTGCGCGGCAGCTCCTCCACCCCGCTGACCACAGAGACCGCGCCCGCGTCCAACACGTCGCGGATGGTCTGCTGCTGCGGCAGGATGAGCCTGCCCTTGGGCGCGGCCGAGTCGATCGGGACGACGAGCACCACCAGATCGCCCGGCGCGAGCAGGTCGGCGATCAGCCGCTGTCCGGCCGGCCGGCGCTGCACCAGCGCAGCGATGCGCTCCTTGAGCGGCTGGATGCCGGCGCCGGTTTTGGCGCTGACATAGATCTCGTGCTCCCCTGCCTCCGGCAGCTGTTTGAGCAGGTCGGATTTGTTATATACGATCAAATAAGGGATCTTGCGCTCGCAAAACCGCGCGATCATCGTGCGGTCCGCATGCTGCAGGCCGGCCGCAGCATCCACGATCCACACGGCGATATCTGTGCGGTCGAGCGCGCGCAGAGCGCGCCGCACGCGCTCCTCCCCGAGTTCGCCCGTATCGTCCAGCCCGGGCGTGTCGATCACCACGACTGGTCCCGCGGGCAGCAGCTCCATCGCCTTCTGCACCGGGTCGGTGGTCGTGCCCTTCACCTCGGACACGACCGACAGGTTCTGCCCGGTGACCGCATTGACCACGCTCGACTTGCCCGCGTTGCGCAGGCCGAAAAAGCCGATATGCGGCCGCTCGGCGGATACCGTATCATTCAGTCCCACAGGCGCATCCCCCTCAGAAGCGGAAATCGCGGCGGTTCGAGCTGTAAATATCCGCGATGTGCTGGCGGGCCAGCTCGCGCACCTGCTCGCGCGGGATCTTTTCCAGCTCGCGCTCGATCAGCGCCATGCCGGTCTTCTTAGTCTCGGGCGACGCATAATCGACCAGATATTCGGCCAGCGTCATCAGCGCGTTCGGGTGGCAGCAGTTGAGGATCTGGCCGTTCTTGCACAGGGTCATAAAGCGGTCACCTGTGCGCCCCTCGCGGTAGCAGGCCGTACAGAAGGACGGGATCTCGCCCAGATCCATCAGCCACTTGACGACCTCGTCGAGCGAGCGCTGGTCGGCGACGTCGAACTGCTCGGAGTCGTGCGGGCGCTCCTCTTCGGTATAGCCGCCGACCGAGGTGCGCGAACCGCCGCTGACCTGCGAGATGCCGAGTTTGAGCGCCTTTTCGCGCACCTCCTGGCTCTCGCGCGTGGAGATGATCATGCCGGTATAGGGCACGGCGATGCGGATGCAGGCGATGATCTTTTCGAACAGCTCGTCGCTCAGGCCGTTGTCAAAGGCGTCCGGGTCGATGTCGTCCGCGTGCTTGACGCGCGGCACGCTGATCGTGTGCGGGCCGACGCCGTGCACAGCTTCCAGATGCTCGGCGTGCATGAGCAGGCCGGCGAATTCGTACTGGTAGCCCTCCAGACCGAACAGCACGCCCAGACCCACGTCGTCGATGCCGCCCTCCATCGCGCGGTCCATGGCCTCAGTGTGATAATCGTAATCGTGCTTGGGGCCGGTCGGGTGCAGCTCGAGATAGCTCTTTTTATTGTAGGTCTCCTGAAACAGGATATAGGTGCCGATGCCGGCTTCCTTGAGCATGCGGTATTCCTCGACCGTGGTCGCGGCGATATTGACATTGACGCGGCGGATGGCGCCGTTTTTGTGCTTGATGCTGTAAATGGTCTTGATGCACTCGAGGATGTACTCGATCGGGTTGTTGACCGGATCCTCGCCCGCCTCGATGGCAAGGCGCTTGTGTCCCAGATCCTGCAGCGCGATGACCTCGGCGCGCACCTCGTCCTGCGTGAGCTTTTTGCGGGCGATGTGCTTGTTTTTCGCGTGGTACGGGCAGTAAACACAACCGTTGACGCAGTAGTTGGACAGATAGAGCGGCGCAAAGATGACAATGCGGTTGCCGTAGAACGCGAGCTTGATCTCCTCGGCCAGGCGGTACATCTCCTCCACCTTCTCCGGGATGTCGCACGCGAGCAGCACGGACGCTTCGCGGTGCGTCAGTCCGGCGCAGTGCACGCCGTGCGCGGTTTTCTGCGGGCGCGCCTTTTCCAGCAGGCTGTCGATCAGCGGGATATTGTGCTTGTTTTCCTCCGCATAGCGGATGGTCTCGAGGATCTCCTCATGGTTGATGAATTCATCTGCGTGCAGGGATTTGGGATCGTAGATTGCCATTGGTATGTTCTTCCTTTCTTGTGGTCAGATTTTTCTTTCCTTCAGATGGATCACTTCAGCCGGGCGCGGCGTCACCCCGGTCTGTCACAA
>CALWJG010000181.1 GCA_944380945.1 uncultured Agathobaculum sp.
CGGCCGGTGTGGGTCACCCTGCTGGTCACGCTCGTGCTGGCGTGGCTGGTTTGGCTGCCGTCTTATCACATCCCCGGCACGGCGGAGGCGTTTGCAGAACAGGCGCTGCACTATTCCGGAAGCAGCGACGGCAAGCTGGCGGAATACGGTGAGATCAAACAGATCGAGAAAATCGACGGAAAAATGGTCGTTACCTTTGGGAGGACGGATGGATCACCCGAGTTTGGCGCGGTGGTGTTTGAGCGCGGCTGGAACGGGCTGTGGGCGCCAGTGAGAGCCAGAACGAGTAGCGGTTATCCGCTGACTGCGATCAGTCTCTCAGACGAAAATAATGGGGAGGTCGCGGTTTTCGCGGTCAACTGTCCGGAAGAAGCGGTTTATTGGGACGTCGAAGCCGATTCCCGTGCGCCGCAGCCGGTTGCCGATCCGGAAAGGTTGCAGCCTGTACAGCCATCGCCGTTTATCCAGACCTTCACGCTGCCGGATGATCCGGTTCGCTTTGTCCTTTATGACGAGCAGGGGCACGAACTGCCGGAGGAATTGACCGGCCGGCCCGGCGGCGGTGGGACAAGAACATACGATGGCGTCACCCCGGTTGCCTGTGTGCTCGTGTTGCTGGTGGGTGCGGCCGTGGCGCTCGTGCGCTTTGTGCGGCTGCGCCGCAAGGCGCAGACATTGACACAGGAGGCGGATGAAGCATGAGAAAAGTCATAACAGCGATCGCTTTACTGCTCGCCGTGCTGCTTGCCGCCTGCAGCGGCACCCGGTCGACGCCGGAGAACGTGGCGCAGGAACTCGGCGTTTCCCTGCCGGAGACGGTCAGCGTGGGCTATGAGGACACGCACGGCGGCTTCCACGGCGACGGGGAGACCTTTGTCACCCTGACCTTTTCCGCGGACGACGCCGCGGCGCTGCAGGCGCAGCTTGCGGAGCAGGGCTGGCAGCTTCTGCCCATGGAGGGCGAAATGCGGGCCGCGGTTTACGGCGGCGAGCTGGACGGCGTCAATTACGGGGACGGCATCTTCGCCCCGCGCGAGGTGCCGCCGCCGGAAAACGGCTGGTACTGGTTTTACGACCGCCACAGCGACGCCGCAGACCCGCACAGCGCGGATGGGCTGCTGGCGCGCGCCTCGTGCAATTTCACCGCCGCCGTGTTCGACGCGGACCGGAATGCGCTGTATTATTACGAACTCGATACCTGATGCGCGCGCAGCGTTCGGAAAGAATCGCTTTTTCTGAGCAAAAAAACTTGCAATGCACCGGAAAATGTGATATACTATGCACGTTAAGTAAGAAGTAACCGTAAGGAGTGGCGAAAGCCACTCCTTACGCTTTGCTTGGAGGATTTTCGTAAGGAGGGACGGCTTTGCAGGCAAAGCAGATCGTCGCCCGGGTGGAAGAGCTGGTAAAGCCCCTGTGCGAGCAGGCCGGCGTTTCCCTGTGGGACGTGGAATTTGAAAAGGAAGGCGGGCAGTATATGCTGGTCGTCACGGTCGACAGCCCGGCGGGCGTGTTCATCGACCAGTGCGAGCAGGTATCCCGCGCGCTCGACCCCATGCTCGACGCAAAGGAGTTTGACGACATGCCGTCCTATACGCTGTGCGTATCCTCGGCCGGCCTGTCGCGCAGGCTCAAAAAGCCCGAGCATTTCGCGGCCTTCCTCGGCCACACGGTCGAGGTCGGCTTTTACAAGCCGATCGGCGGCGTAAAGCAGGTCGAAGGCACGCTCGTTGCCTATGACAACGGCTGCGTGACGCTCGAGACGGGCGGACAGCAGACCATTTACGAACCCAAGGACATTGCCGCGGTGCGTCTCGCGGTCGAGATATGAGTAAGGAGCTGGATTGGAAAAAATGGTGAACGCAGAATTTTTTGATGCGCTGGAGCAGCTGGAGCGCGAAAAGGGCATACCGGTCGACTATATGCTCGACCGCGTCGGTCAGGCGCTGATCACTGCCTACAAGCGCGACAACGACGGCATGACCGACAACGTGTTCGTCGAGCCGGACCGCGAGAAAAAGACCATCCGCATGTATGTGCGCAAGACGGTCGTCCGCGCGGAGGACCTCTACGAGCCCTATGAGGAGATCACCCTCGAGGAGGCCGCGGAGTACAAGAACAACCCCATGGTGGGCGATATCATCGACATCGAGATCCCGACCAAGTCGTTCGGCCGCATCGCGGCGCAGACCGCCAAGCAGGTCATCATCCAGGGCATCCGCGAGGCGGAGCGCGGCATGGTGATCTCCGAGTTCGAGAGCAAGGAGCACGAGATCCTGACCGGCGTGGTCGCCCGCATCGACCCGCGCACGGGCAACGCCTATCTGGACGTTGTCTCGGGCGGCGAGAAGAGCGAGGCCGTGCTGTCCGCCGGCGAGCAGGTGCGCGGCGAGACCCTCACCGAGGGCCAGCGCGTCAAGGTGTATCTGATCGAGGTGCGCCGCGGCACCCGCGGCCCGCAGGTCGTCGTCTCGCGCACGCACCCGGGTCTGGTCAAGCGCCTGTTTGAGCTCGAGGTGCCGGAGATCCACTCGGGCGTGGTCGAGGTCAAGTCGATCGCGCGCGAGGCGGGCAACCGCACCAAGATCGCGGTCACCTCGCACGATGAAAACGTCGATCCGATCGGCGCGTGCGTGGGCACGCGCGGCGCGCGTGTGTCCAATATCACGGGTGAGCTGAACGGCGAAAAGATCGACATCATCAAGTGGAACGAGGATATGGCGCAGTTCGTCTCCGCGGCGCTCGCCCCGGCGGACGTCGTTTCCGCGACCATGCAGGCGGACAACAAGTCCTGCCGCGTGATCGTGCCGGACGACCAGCTGTCGCTCGCCATCGGCAAGGAGGGCCAGAACGCCCGCCTCGCCGCCAAGCTGACCGGCTGCAAGATCGACATCGCGCCGGAATCGCAGGGCGAGTAAGCAAAGGGGGCGGCGGAGATGGCGCAGAAAAAAGTCCCCATGCGGCAGTGCCTCGGCTGCCGCGAGATGTTCCCCAAGCGGGAGCTGATCCGCGTGGTGCGCTCGCCCGAGGGCGAGATCACGCTGGATTTCAAGGGCAAGGCCCCCGGCCGCGGCGCGTACCTGTGCGGCAGGCCGGAATGCCTGAAAAAGGCGCGCAAGAGCCGCGCGATCGAGCGCGCGCTTTCCGTGGCTGTGCCCGATGCGGTGTATGAGCAGCTCGAGCAGCAGATGGAACAGGAGGGTGCGCATGGCCAATGACCCCTTCCTCGGCATGCTCGGCCTCGCGCGGCGCGCGGGCAAGCTCGCGTTCGGCGATGAGCTGGTGCGCGAGGCCTGCGCGGATAAAAAAGCGCGGTGCGTGTTCGTCGCGGCGGACGCGGGCGCGAGCACTGCGAAAAAGGCGGCGTTTTACGCGGCGGGCGCAAACGTCCCGCTCGTCACCCTGCCGCACGGCAAGGACGATCTGGGCGCCGCGATCGGCAAGAACGGCTGCGCGGTGTGCGCGGTCAGCGACATCGGGCTTGCGGCGGCTGCGGTCGGCAAGCTCGCTGCACAGCATCCGGAGTATGCGGCAGTCGCCGCACAGCTGACCGAGAAGAACGCGCGCATCCAGTCCCGCCGCGGCAAAAAGAAGCCCCGGGACCGGCAGGCGCAGACCGCAGAGCAGGCGGCGGAACAGCCGCCGCGCAGACCGGGCGGCGCGCGTCCGCCGCGCGGCGGCAAGCGTCCGCATCACGCAGGCGCAGGCAGCCGTCCAAACGGACAGCGCAGCACAGGCGGCAAACGCCCGCACGGAACGGGCGGCCGCGTTTCCTCGCAGCGCAAACCGAGCGAAAACCCACG
>CALWJG010000182.1 GCA_944380945.1 uncultured Agathobaculum sp.
ATCACCAGCACGCCGCCCACGATTCCAATGGCCGCGCTGATGCCCAAAACCCATGCGAAGGTTTTCCAGAGCGGATAAGGCTTGTATTCCTCGTCCCCCTGCGTGCTGCGGTGGCGCAGGATGAGCACAGCGACTGCCTGCGTCAGCAGACCGGCGATCAAAACCAGATTGCTGACCGGCAGCTTGCCATCATTGGCAAACACCTCATAAAAGTTCAGGCCGGCCAGCCCAAGGACCACAACCAGATATGCCCACGAGACCGCCTTGTACTGGATCATGCGCTCCATTTCGTCCGCTCTGCCCGCGCCGTTCAAAACGCTGAGCCGCTCTGCCCAGCCGGCCGCCCGCGGCGACTTTCCCTTGGCAACCCAGAACATAAAGACAAATACCCCGGCTATCACAACAAACGGCAGCGCCATAAGAATATATAATCTCGGCCCCATATCCATCCCTCCTTATCCAGCACAAATGTCAAACACTCTTTACATTTTTATCTTACACCGGTCGTTGCAAAATGTCAAGAGTTTTTAACATTTCAGACATGAGAAAATCCCACGGGTTTGCCCGTGGGATTTCGCATTTACTTGTTGTCCGCGCTGTCCGCTTCGCCGGCTTCGGCCTGCGCCTTGGCGGCCGCTTCCGCGGCGCTCTCCGGCGCCTTGCCGACCTTGGCGTCCAGCTCCTCGCGCAGCTCGGTCATCAGGTCCTCGCCCACGACCTTGTCCGGCACGATCTCGCCGTTGTAGACCTTGACAAAGGTCTCGCCGTCCATGGTCTCGTTGCGGATCAGGTATTCCGCCACGCGCGTCATCTCATCCATATGCTCGGTGAGCAGCTTTTTGCAGTGGCGGTAGGCTTCCTCGATGATGCGGTGGATCTCATCGTCGATCTCCGCGGCCTTGACCTCGGAATAGCCCTTGCCCGCGGCGAAGTCGCGGCCGAGGAAGATCTCGCCGCTGTCCGAGCCGTAGTCGATCGGGCCGATCTTTTCGCTCATGCCGTAGCTGGTGACCATGGCGCGCGCCATCTGGGTCGCCTGCTTGATGTCGCCGTACGCGCCGGTCGAAATATCATCCATCGTCAGCTCCTCAGCCACACGGCCGCCCAGACAGACGACGATGTATTCCTCCATATAGGTGCGGGTGCGGTAAGCCTGATCCTCCTCCGGCAGCGGCATGGTGAAGCCGCCTGCGCCGGACGAGCGCGGGATGATGGTGACATGGTGCACCGGGTCCTGCGTCGGCAGCACATGGAAGCAGATCGCGTGGCCCGCCTCGTGGAACGCGGTCAGGCGCTTGTCCTTCTCGGTGATGATGTGGCTCTTCTTCTCCACGCCCATGACCACCTTGAGCAGGGATTCCTCGATCTCCTCCTGCGTGATCAGCTTTTTATTGCGGCGGGCAGCCAGCAGCGCCGCCTCGTTGAGCAGGTTTTCCAGATCTGCGCCCGTGAAGCCCGCAGTGGTTTTGGCGATATCCGCAAACTTGACGTCCGGATCAAACTGCTTGTTGCGCGCATGGACCTTGAGGATGGCCTCGCGGCCCTTGACGTCCGGCGCGCCGACGTAGACCTGACGGTCAAAGCGGCCCGGACGCAGCAGCGCGTTGTCCAGAATATCCTTGCGGTTGGTCGCGGCGATGACGATAACGCCCTCGTTCGCGCCGAAGCCGTCCATCTCGACGAGCAGCTGGTTGAGCGTCTGCTCGCGCTCGTCGTGCCCGCCGCCCAGGCCTGCGCCACGCTGGCGGCCGACCGCGTCGATCTCATCGATGAACACGATCGCCGGGGCGTTCTTCTTGGCCTGCTCAAACAGGTCGCGCACACGGGAGGCGCCTACGCCGACATACAGCTCGACGAAATCCGAGCCCGAGATCGACAGGAACGGCACGCCAGCCTCGCCCGCGACCGCGCGGGCGATCAGCGTCTTGCCGGTGCCCGGAGGGCCGACCAGCAGCACGCCCTTGGGGATGCGCGCGCCGATCTGCACGAACTTCTGCGGGTTCTTGAGGAACTCGACGATCTCCTGCAGCTCGGCCTTTTCTTCGTCCGCGCCGGCCACATCGTTGAACGTGACCTTGCGCTTATCGTCCTGCGCGAGCCGTGCGCGCGCCTTGCCGAACTGCATCGGCCCTGCGCCGCCGCCCGTCTGCTTGTTCATCATAAAATACCAGAACGCGACCAGCAGCACGATCAGGATCACATACGGCAGGAAATTCGCCCACCACGGGATGGTCGTCGTGATGTAGTCGACCTGCGTGAGCGTACCGTTGCGCATCTGCTCGTCGATCGTGGGCAGCAGCTGGGTGAGGAACACATCACGCGCGCCGCTGATGTCATAGCTGACGATGCGGTTCTCGTCCCGCAGGTGCATGGTCAGCACCGAATCGTCCACCTTGTACTGGTCGACCTTGCCCTCGGTAAAGTATGTGTATACGTCCGAATAGGTGATCGACTCGGTCCGCTGCGTCTGGCTGACGACATAGCTCACGCCCGCCAGCAGCAGCACCAGTATGATCAGATAAAGGCCGAAGCCCTTCATTTTTCCTTTCAAATCGGTTTGCCACCTCTTCCTTCTCGGTTATTGTTACTCCTCGCCGCCGTAAACGTGCGGCTTGAGGATGCCGATGTACGGCAGGTTGCGGTATTTCTCCGCATAGTCCAGCCCGTAGCCGACGACGAATTCATCCGGGATCTCAAAGCCCAGATAGTCGACCTTGACGTCGACCTTGCGCCGCGACGGCTTGGACAGCAGCGTGCACAGGCGGATCGAGCGCGCGCCGCGCGCGGTCAGCACCTGCATCAGGTAGCTGAGCGTCACGCCGGAGTCCAGGATATCCTCGACGATCAGCAGGTCGCGCCCGTCGATCGGCTGCTCGATGTCCTTGATGATCTGCACCTCGCCCGTGGTCTTGGTGCCCTTGCCGTAGCTGGACACGACCATGAAATCCACGTTGCAGGGCGTGTCGATCTTACGGGTCAGGTCGGCCATGAACACATAGGAGCCCTTGAGCACGCTGATGACCAGCGGGTTTTTGTCCCGGTAGTCCGCAGTGATGCGCGCGCCGAGCTCGGCGACCTTATCGGCCAGCTGCTGCTCGGTGAAATAGACTTCCCTGATATCGTCCTGCATTTGATATGCCATCTTCAATACCCCTCTATCTTGATTTGCAGCCGCGCGCCGCCCTGCGGCCGGCGCGTGCAGTCCATACCGATATCCTGCACGGCGATCACGCCGTACCGGTCTGCGACCACCGCCAGTCCGTCCCGCCGCACACGGGGGACCCTGCGGTCGATCATCAGCTTTTTGAGCGTCCGGCTGCCGCCGTTTTCGGTCAGCCGAAGCCGGTCGCCCGCCCGCCGCGTGCGCACACACAGCGAAGCAACATCTATTTTACCACAATCCGCGCAAAATGTATTGCATGAATTGTAAAATTCCTCATTTTTTTCGAGCTGCCGCAGGATGAGCCGCGGTCCGCCCGGCCATGCCGCGCCGTCAAACGGCACGGAAAGCGGCGTTTCGGGCATTTGCGACCGTTCGGATGCCGCAGCAGCCTCCAGCCGCAGCGCGCCGTATTCCCGCCGCGCGGTAAACCCGTGCGGCAGGTTGTATGCCGCGGAGGGGTGCGCGCTTTCCAGCAGCGCATCCAGCGCCGCGATGTGCTGCGCCGTGAAGTCCCGCAGCGGCATGCCGCTCTGTCCGGCGAGCAGCCGCAGCACACGCGACCGCACCGCCGGGTGCGCCTGCCGCAGGATGGCGGCGTCCCAGCCGCCGTCCGATCGCGCCGCGCGCGCCAG
>CALWJG010000183.1 GCA_944380945.1 uncultured Agathobaculum sp.
GTGGCATGTTGCAACCGCCGTGGCTTTTCCGCAGAAAAGCGAATCCAGCCGTCCCTGCCAAATTTCATATGACCCAGTAGCTCAGTCGGCAGAGCACCTGCCTTTTAAGCAGGGTGTCCGGGGTTCGAATCCCCGCTGGGTCACCACGTCGTCGCGGATGAATGTCGTCCGCGGCGATTTTTTATGCAAATGCCGCGTTTTCTGCACCGTTTTGCGGCACAGGCTTGCCGCAGGTTTTTCTGCCCAGCGCGCTTTGGGTAGAAAAATGGAGGATCCTGTGATATAATAGCTGCACGGCAGCTATTATTCCAATTTCCCCGCGATTATGCCCGCCAGCGGCGCTGAACAGCTGCAAACGGCAAAAAGGCTCTGCTGCTGCGGCATAGCGGCATAATAGAGCAAACCAACCGACAAGGAGCGACCCATGAGCGAACCCTTATATCCCCGGCGGCCGAAGCGCCGCGCGAAATACAAAAAACGCACCCGCCGCATCGCCCTGCTGGCGCTGGCGCTGCTGATCGTGATCGCGGCAGCCGCGGCCGCGGCGCTTACTTACCGTGCGCAGCACAGCATCATCAAAAACGAGCTTGGCCTGCGCAACATCGAACTCGATCTCTCGCTGCTCGACACCCAGAGCACGTTTTACGGCTATGCGGATGAACAGGCCGGCGTCACCGCTTCGGCCGGCGTGGACGTGTCCACCTATCAGGGCACGATCGACTGGCAGGCGGTCAAAAACGCAGGGGTGGATTACGTCATCGTCCGCGCCGCCTACCGCGGCTATGAGACCGGCCGCATCGTGCCGGACGACCTGTACGCCCAGAACATCGAGGGCGCGGCCGCGGCCGGCCTGCACGTCGGCGTATACCTGTATTCTCAGGCGCTGAGCGAGCAGGAGGCGGTCGAGGAGGCCGACTACCTGCTCGGGCTGATCGAGGGCCTGCCGGTCGATTATCCGGTGGTCTACGATCAGGAGGAATACACCGCCGATCAGGCGCGCACCGACGGCTTGACCGGCGAGCAGGCGACCGCCAATGCGCTCGCCTTCTGCGAGCGGGTGTATGACGCGGGCTATATCCCGATGATCTACACCAACTACGATTGGGCGCAGCATATGTACGATATGGAGCAGCTGGATCATTATCCGGTCTGGTATGCGGACTATACCACCGCGCCCGCGCTGTCCGGCGGCTTCGCCATGTGGCAGTACACCGACGCCGGCACTGTGCCCGGCATCGAGGGGCCGGTCGATCTCAACCTGCTGCTTCTGCCCGCAGCGGGCTGAACCACGCAAAAAAGGGAGCCGATTGGCTCCTTTTTTTCTTGCGCGTCCGGCTCCTGCGGCATTGTTTTTTGCACGGATTTTTTGACATACTTGCCAGTTTTTTGCCTTTATTTTCGGCATTTTAACAAAACGAGGCCCTCTGCCCCGTATTTTGGTCCTACCCATATTTATTTTTGAACAAATTTATTGTATTATTCCGTTCATTTTTACGGTTGACGCATCAATTCTCGTATGGTATATTGGTAGACGTAAACAAAATATAACAAAAAGATGTTCAAAACACAACCGAAACAAGCTCATCTGTTGCTACCTTTTACGGCAAACTTTTGGGCATACCACCCCAGCCGCAGATGCGGCCGATTTTAACACGGCAGAAGGCCGGCGCTCCGTCGGCATCGGCAATAAATTACCTATAAAAAGGAGACTTGAACATGGATTTCCATCTGACCCGTGAACAGGAACTGGTTCGCCAGATGATGCATGATTTCACCGAAAATGAAGTCAAGCCCATCGCCGCGGAAACCGACAAAACCTCTACCTATCCCCGTGAGAACATCGAGAAGCTGTTCGATCTGGGCGTTATGGGCATGATCGTACCGGAAGAGTTCGGCGGCGCCGGCGCGGACGATCTCTGCTCGGCGATCGCGATCGAGGAGCTGTCCAAGCAGTGCGCCTCCACCGGCGACATCCTCGCCACCCATAACGGTCTGTGCTGCGGCCCGATCATCCAGCACGGCACCCAGGCGCAGAAGGAGAAGTACCTCCGCATGCTGACCGAGGGTCACAAGGTAGGCGCGTTCGCGCTGACCGAGCCGGACGCCGGTTCGGATGCTGCCAAGGGCACCTGCACCGCAGTGCTCGACGGCGACCACTATGTCCTCAACGGCTCCAAGATCTTCATCACCAACGGTTATGTGGCGGACGTTTTCGTTGTATTCGCCATGACCGATAAGTCCAAGGGCACCCGCGGCATCTCTGCGTTCATCGTTGAGAGCTCCTTCCCGGGCTTCTCTGTCGGCAAGCACGAGGAAAAGCTCGGCCTGCACGGCTCGCCCACGGCGGAAATCGTGTTCACCGACTGCATCGTTCCGAAGGAAAACCTGCTCGGCCCCGAAGGCAAGGGCTTCAAGATCGCCATGCAGACCCTGGACGGCGGCCGTATCGGCATCGCTGCGCAGGCGCTCGGCATCGCGGAGGGCGCGATGGAGGAATCCATGAACTTTGCCAAGACCCGTGAGCAGTTCGGCCGTCCGATCGCGAAGTTCCAGAACACCCAGTTCGTATTCGCGGACATGCACGTTGCCATCGAGGCTGCCCGCCTGCTGACCTACAAGGCGGCTTCGCTCAAGACCGAAGGCAAGCCCTTCACGCTCGACGCTGCTACCGCCAAGCTGTTCGCTTCCGAGGCTGCCATGAAGATCACCACCAAGGCGGTCCAGATCCACGGCGGCTACGGCTACACCAAGGATTACCCGGTTGAGCGCATGATGCGCGACGCCAAGATCACCGAGATCTACGAGGGCACCAGCGAGATCCAGCGCGTGGTCATCTCCGGCAACATTCTCGGCAAGTAAGGAATAGGAGGAAAACAGAACATGAAAGCAATCGTTTGTGTTAAGCAGGTTCCGGATACCTCCGGCAAGGTTGCTGTCAATCCCGACGGCACCCTGAACCGTGCTTCTATGGCCACCATCATCAACCCGGACGATAAGAACGCTGTTGAGGCTGCCCTCAAGCTGAAGGACAACACCGGCTGCAAGGTCATCGTCGTTTCCATGGGCCCCCCGCCGGCAGAAGGCATGCTGCGCGAGCTGATCGCCATGGGCGCGGATGAGGCTGTTCTGGTTTCCGGCCGCGAGTTCGGCGGTTCGGATACCTTCGCGACCTCCCAGATCCTCGCGGCTGCGATCAAGAAGATCGGCCTTGAGGACGACGACATCGTATTCTGCGGCCGTCAGGCGATCGACGGCGACACCGCGCAGGTCGGTTCCCAGATCGCGGAGAAGCTCGGCATCCCGCAGATCTCCTACGCGGCTGATATCAAGGTAGAAGGCAGCACCGTCACCGTCAAGCGTATGCTCGAGGACGGCTACATGACCATCCAGACCAAGACTCCCTGCCTGCTGACCTGCATCAAGGAGCTCAACGTACCGCGCTACATGTCCATCAAGGGCATCATGGGCTGCTACGACAAGCCGGTCGACGTATTCGACTACAACACCCTCAAGGACGATCCGCTGATCGATCCGGCTACCATCGGCCTGAAGGGTTCTCCCACCAACATCTTCAAGAGCTTCACCCCCCCGCAGAAGGGCCAGGGCCGTATGCTCGAGGGTGCGGACAAGTCCACCTGTGAAGAGCTGGTTGGCGAGCTTCAGAAGAAGCACATCATCTGATCGAAAGGAGAATACTGAACAATGGCTGATTTCAATAACACCAACCTCGCCGATTTCAGCGGCGTATGGGTATTCTGCGAGCAGCGCCAGGGC
>CALWJG010000184.1 GCA_944380945.1 uncultured Agathobaculum sp.
TTGAAGCGCTGACGAGCCTTGCGCACTTCCTCCAGAGACAGCGCGACGGCTTCCTCGGTGCGTTTGAGCGTGTCCTCGCAGTACTCGTTCGCCACGCGGCGCAGCTCGCGCGCCTGAATCTCCGCATTGCCCTGCACTTCCTTGGCCTTGCGGCGCGCAGCGACGACGATCTCGGTCTCCGAAACCATCTGACGGGCATCCTCCTCCGCCTGACGGCGGATAGCCTCCGCCTCGCGCTTGCCGGACGCCAGCATCTCGCTCCGCTTGGCGACGATATCCTGCGCGGCCTGCAGCTCGGTGGGCAGGGCCGCACGCAATTCGTCGAGCAGGTCGAGCATATGGTCGCGCTCGACAATGCATTTTTCACCGGCCAGCGGGATGCCCTTCGCATCCTGCACCATATCATACATGCTGTTGATCAGTTCATCCAAAGTCGCCATTGATTAACCTTCCTTTCTCGTGCGCTGCACTATATCCTGTATGATCCCATCGGGGACAAATCCGGCGACGCTGCCGCCGTGTACCGCAATATCCTTCACCACCGAGGACGAGAGGTACATATACTCCGCACTCGTCATCAGGAACACGGTATCGAGTTCGGGATTGAGCTTCCGGTTGGCCAGCGCCATCTGGAATTCGTACTCAAAATCCGACACCGCGCGCAGGCCCTTGACCACTGCGCACGCACCCTGCTGCTTGGCGTAATCCGCCAGCAGGCCGCCGAAGGAGGTGATCTCGATGTTCGGCAGATGCTCTGTCGTCCGCCGGAGGAAATCCATGCGCTCCTCCACCGAGAACATCGGCTGCTTGTTCTGGTTATGCATCACCGCGACGATCAGCCGGTCAAACATGACCGACGCGCGGCGGATGATATCCAGATGCCCCAAGGTGACCGGGTCAAAGCTGCCCGGGTAGATCGCTGTCTTCATTCTGTTCATCCGTTCCGCCGTCCTGCCGCTGCAGAACGGTAATCAAAGTTGCGCCGTAGCGCCGCTCACGCACCAGGGCAAACCCGTGCGCAAAGCGGTCCTCCACTGCACTTTCGCATATTATTATACCATTTGTAGACAGAATGTCAAACGTTTCTATCTGTAATAATATATTTTCTAAAATTTTGCCGCCATAGGGCGGATCGAGGAAGATCAGGTCGAACTTCCGCCCGGCCGCCCGCGCCACGAAATCCGCCGCCTCCGCGCGGTGCAGCGCCGCGCGGTCCGCCACCCGGGCGGCCCGGATGTTTTTTTCTGCGACGGCATAGGCCGCCCTGTCGCGCTCGACGAAATCGCAGGACTGCGCCCCACGGGACAGCGCCTCGATGCCCAGCTGGCCGGTGCCGGCGAACAGGTCGAGCGCCCGCGCGCCGCGCACATGGTCCTGAATGAGGTTGAACACGTTTTCCTTGACCCGGTCGGTCGTCGGCCGGGTGTTCATGCCGGGCACGGGCTGCAGCTTACAGCCCCGCGCCGTACCGGATACCACGCGCATGCTTCAGTCCTCCTTGTGGAAATAGTCGTAAACCGCCTGCGCGGCATTGCGCGGCACCACGCGGGCCAGCTCCTGCTCGTCCGCGCGTTTGATGTTCTCGATGCTGCCGAAGTGCTTGAGCAGGTCCGCGCGGCGCTTGTCGCCCACGCCGGGGATCTTGTCCAATGTCGATCCGCGCACCTTTTTGCCGCCCAGCTTGCGGTTGTATTCGATCGCGAACCGGTGCACCTCTTCCTGAATGCGGCCGATCAGCGCGAACAGCGCGGGCGTGGCCGAGATGCCGAACTCGCGCCCGTCCGGCGCGACCAGCGCGCGCGTGCGGTGATGGTCGTCCTTGACCATGCCGAAGCAGGGCGTGGACAGCCCGAACGCGTCGAGCACCTCCTTGCACACGCGCACATGGCCCAGACCGCCGTCGATCAGGAACGCGCTGGGCAGGGGCGCGAATTTCTCGTCCCCGTCCACATAGCGCTGCACGCGGCGGGTGAGCATCTCGCGCATGGAGGCGTAGTCGTCCTGCCCGTTGGCCGCACATTCGATCTTGAACTTGCGGTAATCGCTCTTTTTCGGCTGTCCCTCGACGAACACGACCATCGAGCCGACCGTGTCCTGTCCGGCGAAGTTGGAGATATCGTACGCCTCCAGCCGCAGCGGCAGCGCCGCCATGCCGGTGACGTTCTGCAGCAGCTCGAGCGACTTGTGCCGCCGCTCGGACTGTTTTTCGCGGCGCTCGATCTCCTCGCGCGCGTTGGTCTCCGCCAGCCGGGTGAGCACGCGGCGCTCGCCGCGCTGCGGCACCGCCAGCTCGACCCTGCGCTCCGCGATCGAGGACAGGTACTCCGCGACCGCGTCCTGCTCCTCGAGCTCGTGCGACAGCAGCACGGTTTTGGGCGCCGCGCCGCGCTGCGCGTAATACTGCTTGATAAACGAAGCCAGCACCTCGGCCGGATCGCTTTCGAGCACATGGAACAGGCTGTATTCCTTGTCCTGCAGCGCGCCGCCCGCATAGTGCAGCACGCACACGCAGGCGCGCGTCTGCCCCTGCACAAAGGCGACGACGTCCAGATCGGCGAACGCGCCCGCGACCACATGCTGGCGCGTGCCCAGCCGCTGCACGGCGCGCAGGCGGTCGCGCAGCAGGGCCGCGCGCTCAAACTGCAGCTCCTCGGCGGCCTCGTTCATCTTCTCGGTCAGTTCCTTTTCCAGCTTTTTGGCGTCGCCTTCGAACAGAGAGACCGCCTGATCGATCAGCGCGTGGTACTCCGCCGGGCTGACCTTGCCCGTGCACGGCGCGCAGCAGCGCCCCAGATGCTGGTTGAGGCAGGGGCGATCCTTGCCGATATCCCGCGGGAACACCCGCGCGCAGGTCTTGAGGTGCAGCGCCTCGCTGATCGTGTCGATCGCGCGGCGGGCCGCCACGCGGCCGGGATAGGGCCCGAAATACCGCGCCCCGTCGTGTCCCGGTCTGGAGACGATGGAAAACGCCGGGTAGGGCGCGTCCGTGTTCAGCCGGATGTAGGGGTAGCCCTTGTCGTCCTTGAGCAGGATATTGTACTTGGGCTTGTATTTTTTGATCATCGAGTTTTCGAGCACGAGCGCTTCGAACTCGGTCTCGGTCACGATGATGTCAAAGTCGTCAATATGGCTGACAAGCTGCCGCGTTTTGGGCGTCAGCCGCTCGGGAGCCTGAAAATAGTTGGACACGCGGTTGCGCAGCAGCTTAGCCTTGCCGACATAGATCACCTTGCCGGTCTTGTCCTTGTGCAGATACACGCCCGGCTGCATAGGCAGCTTGCGCACGCGCTCCTTGAGCTGTTCTCTTGTCATGGCAAACCGCCTCCTTTTCTGTGCTGCACACGCTTCCGCGAAAGAAGCCCCATGAGATCCACGGCTCCGCCGTATCTCTCCGCACCGCGCCGCAGGCGCGCATATAACAGAAAATCACCGTCAACCGGTGATTTTCATAAAAAGCCGGGGCGTGTACCCGGCTTTTTATACCCCGACCCAGCGCCCTTGGGGCGCGTCCGGGGGTATCGGGCGGCGGTTTCTCGGGAACCGCCGCCCGTATCCAGGGGGTATGGATACCCCCTGGAGCGAGATTAAAAAAGCGCCGATTGTTCAAATCGGCGCTTTCCATTCAGGATGCGATCAATCAGTCGGTAAAGTTGGAC
>CALWJG010000185.1 GCA_944380945.1 uncultured Agathobaculum sp.
CGCGCTGCGCGCGGATTTGGCGCGGCGCGGGATATTGGCTCAATAAGCGGCGAAGTCCTTGCCGAAGGCCCTGCATTTGTCGAGCGCATCGGCGTCCGGGGTCTCGTTGACGATCAGGCCCTCGCCGGTGTAGACGTTGGCGTTCGCGTCGTCCGCGCGCTGGACCCAGTCGCGCATCCACTGGCCGTCGCCCCAGCCGTAGGAGCCGAACAGCGCCAGCTTGCGGCCGCCCAGCTTGCCCTCCAGCTCGGAGAAGAAGGGCTCAAACTCGGCCTCCTCCAGCACCTCCGCGCCCATGGCCGGGCAGCCCAGCGCCAGCTTGTCGTACTTCGACGCGTCCGCGGCGTTCGTCTCCGCCACGTTCATCAGGTCGCATTCCAGGCCGCCGTCCCGGATGCCGTCCGCGATCGCGTTCGCCATCTGCTCGGTGTTGCCGGTCTGGCTCCAGTAAATCACTGCTGCTTTGCTCATTTGGGTCAAAACCTCCTGTTGTCTGGGTATGATGATCTATCTGCCGTGTCATGCCGCCGCGAACACCTCGAGCAGCGTTTCGCCCTGCTCGACGCGCTTTGTCACCGCGCGGCACACGCGCGTCAGCCGTTCAAACAGGCGCGCCGCAGCTTCGGCGTCGCCGTAGACCTTCCAGCAGCCGCTCAGCTTGCAGCCGCGGCCGCCATAGCGGATGAACCCGACCACATCCTCGACCGGGTAGCCGAGGAACAGGCCGATCTCGTGCGGAAAGCCCTCGCTCTGCGCGATGCGCTGCCGGAGCTTGCGCAAAAGCGCCTCCAGCCCCTGTCCGGCCGGATAGCCGAACCGCCGCAGCACGCGCTGCACGCTCGGGTCCGCCAGCCGCTGCTCGAGCAGCGCGCGGCGGTACACCAGCAGCAGGAAGCGCCCGCGGCAGGCGCACACGATCTCAAAGCGGACGTCCCGCGGCGCAAACGCCGCGCGGTACCGTTCGAGCTGCTGCGGCAGGTCGGGGAACTGCCCCCGGTCGCACGCGACAAGGCTCGCAGGCTTGACGCCGGCCAGCGCGGGTGAACAATACGCCGCGAGCAGCCGGTCGAGCCGGTTTGTTTCAGTCAATCGAGCACACCTCCGTTCCTCCCCTATTCTGTGCGTCCGGCGTGGGTTTTATCCCCTTCCCGAACAGCGCGGCTGCGGTTAGCCATACAGCCGCGCGTGTGTTCGTTCGGTCCGGATTTGATGCGCAAAATACAGAGGAAGCCATGCTTTGATCATACTGCGCCGCCCCGTTCCGCGTGGGCGGCAGCGGTCATCGGGCGTCATTAGTAAGCCTCGGCTAACCTGTATATAAGTTAGCATATGCTAACCAAAATGTCAAGCACTTTTCCGAAAAAATTTCCGCAAACAAAACAGGCGGGCCCGTGCGCGCTCGCGCACAGGCCCGTCCTGATTCTGTCAGCGTTTTTGCCCCGCTCAGTCCAGCTGGGGCGTGTCCATGATCATCTGGCGGTACGGCAGGTCCTCAAACCCGAGGATGCGGTACAGCGCCGCCGCCCGCGGGTTGTCCTCCGTGACCTCCAGACGGTAGCGCGCCGCGCTGTTGTACTTTTCGTGCACAGCGGCGATCATCTTGCTGCCGATGCCCTTGCCGCGCAGCGACTCGTCCACCATCAGCTCCTCCATCCACACGCACAGGCCGCCCGCCTCGTTCGACCAGGTGAGCGCGAGCAGCAGATAGGCGCAGGGCGCGCCGGATTCATCCTCCGCGATCAGGCAGTCCGCGTAGGGCGTGCCGTGCATGAGCAGTTCAAAGGTGCGCTCCGCGTTGCGCGGCGAAATCTCGTGGCACACGGCCGGCGAGTGATAAAACTCGTTGACGCTGCGGATGAAATAGTCGCGGTCGGCTGGTTCGATCGACCGGATACGCATAGTAAAACCTCCTGTTTGCCAAAACGGCGCGCGGCTCAGTCGAGCTGCGCGAGCGCCTGATCGAGATCGGCGATGATGTCCTCGACGTTCTCCAGACCGACGGACAGGCGCACAAGGCCCGGCTCGATGCCCGCGGCGACCAGCTGCTCGTCGGTCAGCTGGCGGTGGGTCTCGGACGCGGGATGCAGCACGCAGGTGCGGATGTCCGCGACGTGCACCTCATTGCAGGCGAGCTGCAAGCTGTCCATGAACTTCATGGCCGGGGCGCGGCCGCCCTTGATGTCGATCGACATGACGCCCGAGGTGCCGAGCGGCAGGTACTTGCGCGCGCGCTCGTAGTGCTCGTTGCCCGGCAGGGCGGGATAGCGCACGGAGGCGATCTTGTCCGACTTCTCGAGGTGCTTTGCCACGGTCAGCGCGTTCTCGCAGTACTGCTTCATGCGCACGGGCAGGGTCTCCAACCCGAGGTTCAAAAGGAACGCGGAGTGCGCCGCCGGGTAGCAGCCGAAATCGCGCATGAGCTGCATGCGCGCCTTGATGATATAGGCCAGGCTGCCGAAGTCGCGCGTGTAGACGACGCCGTGGTAGCTCTCGTCCGGCTCGGTGAAGTCCGGGAACTTGCCGGACGCCGCCCAGTCGAACTTGCCGCTGTCCACGATCACGCCGCCGCCCTGCACCGCGTGGCCGTCCATGTATTTTGTGGTGGAGTGGATGACGATATCCGCGCCCCACTCAAACGGGCGGCACAGGATCGGGGTGGCGAAGGTGTTGTCCACGATCAGCGGCACGCCGTTCTTGTGCGCGATGTTCGCCCACTTCTCGATGTCGAACACGGTCAGCGCGGGGTTGGCGAGCGTTTCGCCGAACACGGCCTTGGTGTTGTCCTTGAACAGCTTCTGGATCTCCTCCTCGGGCGCTTCCGCGTCCGCCCAGATGCACTCGATGCCGAGCTTTTTGAGCGTCACGCCGAACAGGTTGATCGTGCCGCCGTAGATGGTGGAGACGGCGATAAAGCTGTCGCCCGCAGAGCACAGGTTGAGGATGGAGAGCAGGCTCGCGGCCTGCCCCGAGCTGGTCAGCATCGCGCCCGCGCCGCCCTCGAGCGCGGCGATCTTTTTCTCGACCGCGTCGCAGGTCGGGTTGGCGAAGCGCGAATACATGCACTCGGTCGGCATATCGAACAGACCGGCGATGTGCGCGGTCGAATCAAAGCGGTAGGTGGTGGACTGGACGATGGGCATGACGCCCGGGCCGCCGTTTTCGGGCTTGTAGCCTGCGTGCAGGCAGCTGGTTTCGATTTTCATTATGATAAAACTCCTTTGCAAAGGGATGGTTGACACAAGGATATTTTATCATGCGGCGCGGGGCGGGTCAACTCCTGTGATGCCCGCCCTGCAGGGCGGCGGGATTTTTCCGGTCCCGAGGGGGCGGCCGCCAACCCGGCTCCCCTTTGAGGGGAGGCAGGATGGGTGGTGCAGGCGGCGTCGGTGTGGTCACGCGCAAGCGCGGGATTCTTCGCTGCACTTCGTTCCGCTCAGAATGACAAAGTATTGCAAACGCTTTTTTGTCATCCTGAGGAGCGCAGCGACGAAGGATCTCGCGCGTGCGCGTTCGTATTCGCCTTGTAAGGCGCAACGTCTGTGCCCGCGCATCGCGGGCGGGATTGCGGCCTGCGCGGCCGCACTGCGCACAAGAAGGGGAACACCTGCGGTTTTCCCCTTCTTGCGAATCAACCCCTT
>CALWJG010000186.1 GCA_944380945.1 uncultured Agathobaculum sp.
TTCTGCTTGAGCTCGGTGTAGTTGCCGTGGCCGTCGTTATCGAACTGGGAGAATACGTTGTTCCAGACCTCCATATAACGGTCGCAGTCGCAGCCGACCGTGCAGCCGGGCTTGCCGCAGCCGTATTCCGGACCGCGGTCATAGTAGATCTCCGAGCAGGGGCCGCAGGGACCCGAGCCGTGCTCCCAGAAGTTATCCTCCTTGCCGAAGCGGAAGATGCGCTCGGCCGGGATGCCGATGTCCTTGTTCCAGATCTCAAACGCTTCCTCATCGTCCTGATAGATGGACGGATACAGGCGGTCCGGGTCGATGCCGACCCAGTCCGGGCTGGTCAGGAATTCCCAGCTCCAGGCGATCGCTTCCTTTTTGAAGTAATCGCCGAAGGAGAAGTTGCCCAGCATCTCGAAGAAGGTGCCGTGGCGCGCGGTCTTGCCGACGTTTTCGATATCGCCCGTGCGGATGCACTTCTGGCAGGTCGTCACGCGGTGGCGCGGCGGCTCCTGCTCGCCGGTGAAGTACGGCTTCATCGGCGCCATGCCCGAGTTGATCAGCAGAAGCGACGGGTCGTTCTGCGGGATGAGGGAAAAGCTCGGCAGACGGAGATGGCCCTTGGTTTCAAAGAACTTCAGGTACATCTCGCGCAGCTCGTTGAGTCCTCTGTACTGCATAACATTTATCCTCCAAATTTTTAATTTGACAAAAGAAAAAGCCTCCGCCCGGTCTGTCAGGGGCGAAAGCATGCTTCCACGGTACCACCCTGATCTGCGCAGCTGTGCTGCGCATCTCAGCGATCCGGTATCGGGGATCGGACGGTCCGCTTTCACGGACTGCTCGGAAGTGGCTGTTTTCCGGGCGGAACAAGGGCTCGCACCGCTCCCCTCTCTCTTGGGAACCGCCGGGTGGAAAAATCGCTTCGTCATCGCTTTGTCGCTATTGCTTTTCTATTATCCCACTGTTTTGCGGTTTTGTCAACAAAAAACCGGCCCTAAGGCCGGTTTTTCGGAAGAGAGGAGATGTATCCTTGATGAGAGTTTATGTATTTGGACAGACGATATTTATTCGGCGGGCGTCTGATCCGGGCGCGTGACCTTTTTGACCCATTTCCAGCTGCGCAGCCGGATGACGACCGGGATCGCCTTGTACAGCTGATCCCACTTGAGCAGGAAGAACACCACGACCGGCGCGCATTTCCACCAGAACGCCGCCATGGCGGAAAACGGCACGATAATCAGCCACATGCTGATGAGGTTCATCTTGGCGCTGAACGAGGTGTCGCCGCCGCCGCGGATGATGCCGTTGTCGCAGGCCATTTGATAGGCTGTGCCGACAGTCGTGATCGCCAGCACCAGCATGAACTGCATGGACAGCCGGTGCGCGGTTTCGGTCAGCGAGCCGCCGAAGATCATCAGGATGGGCTCGCGCAGGATGAAGATGAGGAAGCCGGAGCACAGGCCGATGGTGATGAACAGCACCTGCAGGGTGGTCACCAGCGGATGCAGGCGCTCCTCCCTGCCCTCGCCGATCGTGCGGCCGACCACGATGCCGGAGGCCGACGCCGCGCCGTATGCCACGACGGAGAGCACCTGATAGACCTGCACGGCAATGGCGTTGGCAGCCGTCACATCGCCGCCGAGGTGGCCGAGGATGCCGGTCTGCACCATCTGCGCCACGCCCCACAGCGCCTGATTGATCAGCACCGGCGAGGAGACGCGCGCATAGTCGCGGATGAAGCTGGTGTCGATGTGCAGCAGCTTTTTCAGGGTCAGGTTGAGGGTGTGTTCCCTGTACTTCAGATAGTAAATGACGATCAGCAGCTCAACGCAGCGGGAGACCAACGTGGCGATCGCCGCACCGCGGACGCCCAGCTCCGGAAAACCGAAATTGCCGTAAATCAGGCAGTAGTTAAGGCAGACGTTGATGACCAGCGTCGAGCCCGAGATGATGTAGCCGATCTTGACGATGCCGATCGAGCGGAGCGAAGCGACAAGGATGTTGGTGACCGTAAAGATGATATAGGTAAAGCAGATGATCTGGAAATACTGCGCGCCCTGCGCGATCACGTCCGGATCATTGGACAGCAGCGAGAGCAGCTGCGTCGGGAATGCCAGCACGATCACGAACATCACGACCGCCAGCGCGCCGCCGAACCGCAGCGCCACGCCGATGATGTGCGGGATGGGCTCCAGCCGCCCCTTGCCCCAGTACTGCGAGCCGAGCACGACCGCGCCCTCGCCCGCGCCGACGACCAGCATCTGCAGCAGGTACTGCACCTGGTTGCACAGGCTGACGCCGCCCATGGCATCCTGACTGTATCGGCCCAGCATGACCGTATCCATCATGTTGACGCCGTAGGTCAGCAGATTCTGCAGCGCGAGCGATAAGGCGAGCACCATAAAGGACTTATAAAACGTCTTTTCCTTGATCATTGTGACTTCCCCCTGACAGGCGGCGCAGAGATGATGCGCATCGCCTGTTTTGCTTTTCTGTACATAGCATACAGAAAAGCGATTTGATTTGCAATAATAAAACACTGCAATCTATTCATATTTTGTGCTATCATATAGACAAGGAGGAAGCGGATATGAAAGTGACCAATGAAGCTGGCGTGCTGGCGCGCTCCGAGCGGTTTTTCTCCACGCCGTCCGCCACGGCGCGCAACCTGTTTTTCTATGTGACCCGCGTCGGGCATTATTACTATGACGAGCAATACAATTTTCTTGACAGCTGCGATGTCGCCCATCAGGAGAGCCACAAGAATTTTTTCCTCACCTACATCCGGTCGGGCTGCATGTATTTCCAAACGACCCAGCTGTTCACCGCCGAGCGTGGTCAGGTCGCGCTGGTGGACTGCCACAAGCCGCACCGGTTTTACACGGCCGGACCGGCGGAGGCGCTGTGGATCCATTTTGACGGCGCAAACGCCGCTTCGTTTTTCGAGCAGATCCTCGCGTTCCGCGGCGGGCGGCAGACCTTCAGCCCGCCGCCGGACAGCCGCATCGAACAGGAGATGGCGCAGATCATCTCCGGCCTGCGAACGGCCAGCATGAGCGAGGTGGACCGCTCCCAGCGCATCTACCGTATCCTGTGCAGCCTGCTCTTCCCCGCTGCGCGGACAGGCGGCGTGCCGGAAAACGACGCGATCGCGCAGGCAGTGCGGTTCATTGACGAACACCTGTTTGAGCCGCTTTCTGTGCGGCGTGTGGCGGACGAGGTCTCGCTCAGCCCTTCGCACTTTTCCCGTCTGTTCCGCAGCACGACCGGCTTTTCCCCGCACGAATACATCATGCTGCACCGCATCGACGAGGCGAAGGCGCTGCTGCAGTCGACCCGCCTTTCGGTCAAGGAGATCGCATTCCGCGTCGGCTACCGGAGCGAGGTCAATTTTATCGCCGCGTTCACGGAAAAGACCGGAAGCTCACCCACGCAGTTCCGCCGCAATCTGTTTTGATGCAGCCGCTGCTAAGACAAAGAAAGCCTGCCGCGTCGGTTCGGATGCGGCAGGCTTTTTCTTGCGGTTGTTACTTTTCCGCCTTGGGATCGGTCATGACCTCTTTGAACGAGCTCGCCAGACCGGCAAGCCCCTGAATTTCGCTGGGGATGATGATCTTGGTGGATTTGCCGTCTGCGGCGGCGCT
>CALWJG010000187.1 GCA_944380945.1 uncultured Agathobaculum sp.
CCGCGGCTCATGCCGCGGGATTTTTATATACTTCGAGGGGATAACCATGGAATATATTGTGGATGACAAGGCGCTGGACGCGCGTGAATTTCTGGCTCTGGCCGGCGCCGTCTGGCCCGGCGATTATAACGAAGAGAAAACCGCGCGGGCGCTGCAAAGGACGATCAACATCACCGCCCGGGAGCAAGGCCGCCTCGTGGGCAGCCTGCGCATCCTGACGGATGGCTGCTACTTCGGGACCATCACCGAGCTGCTCGTCCTGCCGGCATACCAGCGGCAGGGGATCGGCAGCCGGCTGCTGAGCCTTGCGCGTGAGCACACGCCCACGCTGCTGTATTTCGGCGCGCAGCCGGGCGCGGAGGGCTTTTACGAGAAGAACGGCTGCGCGAGAGGGATGCAGGCGTTTCAGATCGGCGCGGCAGAACGGTGAATCGGATTATTTAGAAAAACATCAAAACAATGCTTGACAACTTGCGGGTGTGGCGCTATCCTATGGTTAGATGAACTTCTAAATGTAAAGAGGGCGGTCGATATGACGGTATGGCTCGGTTTAGCGCTGCTCCTCCTGCTGGCGGGCCTGACCGTCTGGCAGGCGGCGGCACTGTCGCGCTGCCGGTTCTGGTGCCCGTCCTGCGGCAGGCTGTTCGCGCTGCCGTGGTACCGGCTGCTGTTCCGCCGGCATGTGAACGACGAGTGGCGGCTGGCCTGCCCGCACTGCGGCCAAAAGGGCTGGTGCCGGGTGAAGAGAGAATGGAAAGAAGGGTGATGAATGGGATTCCAGCAGAGCTTCAAGGCCCTGTCCGACCCGATCCGGCGCGAGATCCTCACGCTGCTGCGCGCGGGACCGCTGTCGGCAGGGGAGATCGGCTCGCACTTCAATGTGTCGGGCGCGACGATCTCGCACCACCTGTCCATCCTGCGGGATGCGGGGCTGGTGCTCGACGACAAGCGGGGCAAGTACATTTATTATGAGCTGAACATGTCTGTGGTCGACGAGATCCTCGGCTGGATCACAGCGCTGAGAGGTGGAGAACAACATGAAAAAGATCACTAAACGGCAGATTTTCGTTTGGGTGTTGGCGCTGACGCCGCTCGTGCTGATTGCGGCCGCATACAGCCGCCTGCCGGATCGGGTGCCGATGCAGTGGGACTTCGGCGGACAGGTGGGCTATGAGCCCAAATGGCACCTGTGGATCACGGCGGGCCTCGCGCCGCTGTTCGCGGTGCTGCTGTACTTTCTGCCCGCGCTCGACCCGAAAAAGCGCAATTACAGCAAGTTTTCTGGCTCCTATGTGGGTTTCCAAATCGTGATGATGCTGTTCCTGCTCGTGATGAACGGCATCTGCGTGGTCGAGGCGCTGCGGCCGAACACGCTGGACATCCCCATGGTGGTGTGTCTGGGGGTCAGCCTGATCATGGTCTACATCGGCAATATCATGCCCAAGTTCCGCATGAACTGGTACTGCGGCATCAAGACGCCGTGGACGCTGTCCAGTGAGACCGTCTGGATGCGCACCCACCGCCTGGGCGGGCGGCTGTTTTTTGCAGCAGGCCTCATCGGCCTGCTGGGCTCGTTCGTTCCGAATAATACGGCGCGGTTCGTGCTGGTGCTCGTCCCGATTTTGGCGGCGGCGATCATCCCGGCTGTGTTCAGTTACCTGTGGTTCCGCGCCGAACAATGAGCAGAAAGTGGGGTTCAAAGACCATTGTTGCGGGCGAATCTCGTCGAATGGTGGGGAATGAAAGCGTCCCCACGCGGGGAAACGACAGGAGACGCAGCAAACCCTGCGTTTGGAGGGAAAAGCGCCGCAAAATGGCATAAAAGAGAAGGATAAAAAGATTGGGCAGTATTTTTATTCAAATTTTAACTTGAAATGTGGGGACGGTTGTGTTATAATCTTGCAGTAAATTTGCATGGGTGGAGGTTTGCACCCATGCAGAAGCCTAACGGACAAGGAGAAGATTATGACAAGAGCGCGTAAGCTGTTTGCAGCTGTGCTGCTGGCTGCCGTCGCTGCGGCGAACGTTGTTACGACAGCGTTTGCGGCGGACGCCACAGAGACCTATGCGTATTTGCCCGATCACTCGGTCTATTTCTACGACGTTGCTGAGGGTTATGCATGGGCCCATCGAGAGATTGACACTTTGGCTGGTGCGGGAATCATTCAGGGCAAGGGCAACCATTTGTTCTACCCTGGCGATGCGATCAGCCGTGCGGATTTCATTGTCATGCTCGACCGCACCTATGGTATGAGCAAGGCGGTGGAAAACGGCGTTGTCGCCGCACAGGGGACATTTGCCGATGTGCCGAATGGAACCTATTACAGCGACGCAGTTGCGGCCGCCAAAGCCTTTGGCATTGCCACAGGCACATCCGGAAACCTATTCCAGCCGAAAGAGAACATAACGCGGCAGGATGCGATGGTATTCCTCAAGCGTACGCTTGACTGTACTGCACAGCCCATACAGGGCGGATCGCTGTCCGGATTTTCCGATGCGGCGCAGGTAAAGGACTATGCCCGTGAAGCGGTATCCGCGCTGGTCGGCGCGGGCGTCGTCAACGGTTCGGAAAACCGCCTGAATCCTCTCGCCAATGTCACGCGTGCGGAGATCGCGGTCATGCTGTACCGCGCGAACCGTATGGACGAACGCACCGATGGCAGCATTGGCTACGAGGGGCGCGGGGATCTGGTCAACGTATGCATTGGCTCGCAGCAGTACTGTGATGTGATCGTCGAAAATTACGACCCTGCCATGCACTACGGCGAGCTGATGCGGTATTCCGGCCTGCGGCAGCAGGGCGGGATCACCTATATCACGCTGGAATACAATCAGGAGATCGACCGCACGGTGACCTATGAAAACGGTATGTTCACTTTCACCGATCCGGATGCAGACGGCACGGTCACCATCCCGGCGGCAGCGGACTGCGCCGCCATCGATGTGAGCGGACGCTATCACCAGATTGCGCAGCCGGTGAGCACGGGGGATACCTACAATTACTGTTACCCCTCGGTGGAAAACGGCGAAGTGACCGTGATCTATTACACCAAAGCGTAAATAAAAACACCGTCCATAAGGACGGTGTTTTTTTGTATCGGGGCAGGGCGCTCACTCTGCCGGCAGCTGCGCGGCGAGCGCGCGGTCGAGCGCGGGCCAGCTCCGCCGGAGGGAGACCGGCCGGCCGTCCCGGCCCATAAAGCAGTGGCGGCTCTCGCCGCGGCAGCGCAGCGCGTCGCTCTGCGCATCGCGGACCTCATAGTGCAGCGCCAGCCGCACGCCGTTGTATTCGACGACTTCGGCATAGATGCGCACTGTATCGCCGAAGCGCGCCATGGTCTTGTATTGGCAGGTGACCTCGAGCACCGGGCTGGAAAAGCCCTCGGCTTCGATGCGGTCATAGCCGAAGCCGAGCTGCTCGAGCAGGCCGACGCGCGCCTCCTCGAACCAGCGGATGTAGTTCGAGTGGTGGACGATGCCCATGCCGTCGGTCTCGTAATACTGGACTTTGTGTTCGCAGGGGGTCATGGATGATGCTCCTTCTGAGAATAAAGCGCCCCGTGCGGGGCGCTTTATTTT
>CALWJG010000188.1 GCA_944380945.1 uncultured Agathobaculum sp.
CAAGGATGGCGCGCCGAGGTCGTGGAACCCGAAGAAACGGCGCGCCGAGTCGTCGCGCCCTACGGGGTGGTTTCTCACCCAAGGGGCTGGCAGCTGACCTGACGGGACCTCTCCGTCAGCGCCTGACGGCGCTGCCACCTCCCCTCGAAGGGGAGGCAGGATGGATGGTGCAGATGACATCGGTGGTGACACGCACCCCTGCGGAGTGCTGAATCCCCCCTCAAAACAGGCTGAGCTGCTCTGCCGGGCGCGGGCGGCGGCGCAGGGTTTCGCGCCGGACGCCCTCCGGCAGCTCGGCGGCAAAGGCCGAGGGCGGCTCGGCGGCGGTCAGGATCAGCTCCTCCTTCGCGCGGGTCATGCCGACGTAAAACAGCCGCCGCTCCTCCTCGATGTCCGCCGGGCGCGCGGGGGACTCGAGCGGCAGCGCCCCCGCCGTGACGCCCGCCAGGATGACCGCCGGGAATTCCAGCCCCTTGGCGCCGTGCAGCGTCATCAGCTGCACCGCGCCCGACTGCCAGCGCCGCCCCGCGGCGCGCTGCACGTCCGCTTCCTCGCCCATGGCGAGAGTTATCCACAGGTTGTGTAAATCCTTGTGGAAAACTGCAAATCCACGCAGGCGGTCGAGCGCATCGGTCGCGCCTTCCGCCTGCTCCCAGCGCTCGATCAGGCGGAAGGGCTTGTCCTTTTTCACATGGGGCAGCCACGCCGCCGCGCGCGCGAGCCACTGCTCGAGGTGGCCGGAACCCGCGCACACGGCGCGCAGCGCGTCCGGGTCGAACCGCTCCAGCCCTGCGCAGGCGGCCTGCGCCTGCGCGATCCGGTCGGCCGGACAGCGGAACAGCAGCCGCAGCGCGGTCTCGAGCGCGGCCGCGTCCTGCGGCCGGTCGAGCGAGCGGAAGAACGCCAGCGCGGCGCGCACCCCGTCGTCCTCGAGGAAAGCCCCGCGCCCGCTGACGATGCACGGGATGTCGTCGTGCCGCAGGCAGCGCTCGATCAGGTCGAGCTGGTGATGGGTGCGCGCGAGCACGGCGATGTCGGAAAACGGGCGCACCGCGCGCTCGTGCCCGAGCGACTGCGCTTCGAGCATGTCCACGCCGCCCGCCATGCGGCCGATCTCCTTGGCGATGAACACCGCCTCGGCGAACTCGTCCGCCGCCTGCACGAGCCGCACCGCCGGACCGTCCGGGCAGTTGGCGCGCAGCGCGCGCGGCGCGCCGGGGTTGCGGCCGATGACCGGCAGCGCCGCCGCGAGCACCGCGGGTGCGGAGCGGTAGTTTTCCACAAGCCGGATGGCGCGCAGGCCGGGCATATCCGCCTGCAGGCGGTCAAAGCAGCGGCCGGACGCGCCGCGGAAGCCGTAGATCGACTGGTCGGGGTCGCCGATGACGAACAGGCTGCCGCCCGCGCTCCACGCGCGCACCAGATCATACTGTGTATCGTTGATGTCCTGAAATTCATCCACCAGCAGGTGGCGGAACTGCCTGCGGCCCGCGGTGTCGATGGACAGCGCCGCGGTCAGCAGGTCGTCGAAGTCGAGCGCGCCGAGCGCCTTCAGGCGGGCGCAGTAGGCCGCATACAGGCCCTCGTCCAGCCCGGCGGCGGCGCAGGACGCGCCGTTTTTGACCCGCGAGACCGCCTGCACCAGCGCTTTGGCGCTGCCCTTTGCGCCGGTATCGCGCAGCACGTCCGCAGCGAGGGTGAGCGCCTCGCCCGGCGCGAGCAGGCGCACGTCCCCCAACAGATGCAGGCAGATGGCATGGAAGGTGCCGATGGTCATGCCGCGCACCGCGCGTTTGCCGCCCAGCCTTGCTTCCAGCCGTGCGCGCATCTCGGCCGCGGCCTGATTCGTGAACGTCACCGCGGTGATCTCGTCCGGTTTGACGCCGCGCTGCTCGATCAGGTGCGCGATGCGCGCGACCAGCGTTTTGGTCTTGCCCGTGCCCGGTCCGGCGATGACCGCGACCGCGGGCTCCTCCGCCGCCACCGCGGCCTGCTGGGCGGGGTTGAGGGCCTCCGCTGCCGGTGCGGCGGGGGCGGACGGCGGTTCCGCCGCCGTCTCCGCCCTTGGACGCGGCTCTGCCTGCTTCTGCGGCGGCGCAGCGGGCTTTGCCGCCGCGAACAGCGAGAGCTGGCCGGAGAACTGCGCGATCTCGGCCGGGGTGAGCAGGGTGATCGCGCCGTATTCCCCGTCAAACCCGGCGCGGCGCTGCACCGCGCCCGCGCGCAGGCGGCGGATGCCCTCGGCGACCGCCGGGCCGGCAACGGCTTCGATGTCCGCGATGGGCGTTTCGCGCAGGATGGTGAACTCGTCCCCCAGCGCGGCGAGCAGCTTTTCATAGAGCGCCTGCGTCTTTTTCGCCGCGGGCGACGCGCCCGTGGAGGCGGCGATGGCCTCGGGCAGGGGCGCAAGGCTTTCAAACGGCTTGGCGTTTGCCGGCCGGAAGCCCGCCGGCCGGTCGGCCAGCTCCTCCACGCGGTGCTCCACGCCGATGGTCAGCTTTTTGCCGCACACCGGACACAGGCCGCCGCGCGCCGCGGTCTCGGCCGGGGTCAGGCACACGCCGCAGTTCCGGTGGCCGTCCAGATGGTACTTGCCCTCCTCGGGGAAGAACTCGATCGTGCCCAAAAAGCCCTCTCCGGTGCGGATGGCGCGCATGAGCGCGGGGTAATCCCGCTCCCCCTCGATCCGGTCGGCCTCGCGGCCGAGCTTGGACGGCGAGTGCGCGTCCGAATGCGAGACCAGCGTCAGCCCGTCGAGCGCGGACACGCGCCAGTTCATCGGCGGGTCGGAGGACAGGCCGGTCTCGACCGCGTGGATGCACGGGGTCAGGTCGGCAAAGCAGTCCTCCATGGTGTCAAAGCCCGAGAACGCGCCGAACAGGGAAAAGTGCGGCGTCCAGATGTGCGCGGGGATGAGCTCGGCATCCGGACAGGCGTCCAGCGTCAGCGCGAGCAGGTCATAGCTGTCCAGACCCAGGATGGGCCGCCCGTCCGAGCGGATGTTGCCGATGGCCTCGAGCCGCGCGGACAGCTCGTCCGCCGCCTCGAGGCTGGGCAGCAGGATGAGGTTGTGCACCTTGCGGGTCCTGCCGTGGCGCTTGTAGATCGAGCTGATCTCGCCCGTGACGACAAAGCGCGGCGCGTCCCCCGGCGGGGCGTCCGGCAGGCGGTACTGCTCCTTGAGCGTGTATACGCCCTCCCCTGCGGGCTCGAGCTGCTCGTGCAGCTCCTGCCGCCACGCGGGATGGGTGAAGTCCCCCGTGCCGACCAGGCCGATGCCCTTGCGGCGCGCCCACCAGTCGAGGTGGGGCGCGTCGCCGTCGCGGCTGGTGGCGCGGGAGAAGCGGGAGTGGATGTGCAGATCGGCGATGTACATGAAGCGGGCCCCCTCCGGGTGATACGAAATGCTGGTTTTATTATACCCCCTCCCGCCGCGCAGGGCAATTTGCATTTGCCCGGGGAATGCGCTATACTGGTCACAGACCAAAACGGAGGCTTTGACCCATGGAAATGTG
>CALWJG010000189.1 GCA_944380945.1 uncultured Agathobaculum sp.
CCGGTCTCGGTCGTCAGGCCCTTGAGCCCCTGCTCCTTGGCGTAATACGCCTGCGCGATGGCCGAGTTGAGCTTGTGCGAGCCCGAGGTGTTGTTGCCCTCGAACTTGTAGTAGATCTTCGCCGGCGTGTCAAGCGCCTTTTCCAGATTGTACGCGCGGCACAGCGGCGAGGGCCGGTACAGCTTATACATCTCGCGCACCGGGTCCGGGATGTCGAAATAGCGGGTCGTGCTGTCCAGCTCCTGCCGGGCGAGCTCTTCGCAGAAGATCGGGTAAAGCGCCTCCACGGGCAGCGGCTCGTGCGTGCCGGGATGGATGATCGGATCGGGCTGCTGCTTCATATCCGCGCGCAGGTTGTACCACTGCCGCGGCATCTGGTCTTCGGTCAGGTACAGCCGGTAAGGGATCTTTGCCATAGTAGGTCTCTCCTTTTATAATAAATAGAAATTGGTTGACGCCGGAAAACAGGAGCACAACAGCCCTGCGGCGGCCCCTGCCGGGCCGCGGGCAGAAAAAAGGCTCCTGCCCCATGATTCCATGGGACAGGAGCCTGTCAACGACTCTTGCGGTACCACCCAAGTTGGCGCATAAAACGCCCGCTCGCTTTCGCGCATCCGACAATGCGCGCTCCCCTGATAACGGGCGGAGTCCCCGTCGCAGATACTCGGGATGTGATCCCTTTCGCCTTGCCCTGATAAAGTCCATTCACCGGGTCCTTGCCTGCCGCGATCGCACCGCCCGCGGCTCTCTGAGAGGTTCGGTCTCCCTGCTACTCGTCTTCGTCATTGGTTTTTCGGTATGGTCACAGTATATTCTCATCATTCGCATTTGTCAAGCATTATTTGAGAAATTTTATAAATTCTTATGCTTGTATTTTCTTATTACAATAAGAGAACGAATGCCGGCCGCTGTGCCGCTCTTCGGGAATGCGGCGCGGCCGCGCGCGTCCGGTTGCCGCGTCGCCGCGCGTGTGATATAATCAATGCCGAACAAAAGCACTGCGGAAAGGAGGGCGCATCATGCGCACGATCGAGGGCGAAAACGACCTGCTGCTGACCTGCGCGGAAACGCCGGACGGTATTGCCATCCTGCGCTGCGAGACGCGGGACGACGCCGTGCGCCTGCCGGACGAGATCGGCGGCGTGCCGGTCACGGCGCTGGGCAGCTACGCGCTCAGCGAGCGCGCGCCCGACCTTACAGGCCGCGACACCTTCCGCGTGCGCGTCACCTGCGGCGGGCCGGAACCCATGCACGACGCCAACGCCATCCGCGCGGTCACGCTGCCAAAGTATCTGCGCAGCGTGGGCGGGCATGCGTTCTACAATTGCCGCCGCCTGAAACGGCTGACGCTCACCGGCACGGTGCGCGATTTCGGCGGCGACCCGCTGATGAACTGCCATGCGCTGCACGAGATCCGCCTGCTCGCCGACCCGTCCGGGCCGACCTGCCTGCGCAAGATCCTCGGAGAATACATGGGCGAGCTGGACATCACGCTCGGCCAAAGTGGCGCCGAAGCGCGGCTGCTGTTTCCGGCATACAGCGAGGTGCTCGAGCCGGTCACGCCCGCGCACATCTTCCAGCGGCGCATCCACGGCGCGGGCTACGGCTACCGCGAATGCTTTGAGGGCGGCGTGTTCCGCCCGAACCAATACGACCGCGCGCTGTCCAGCCTGCTGGCGCGGCACGACTTTGCGGACGCGGCACGGGTCGCCGTGCGGCGGCTGGCCGCTCCCTTCGGGCTGACCGATCCCGCGCGCAGCGCCTATCTGGACTGCCTGCGCGCGCACGGCGGCGCGCTCGCGCGCGACTGCGCCGCAGCCGGCGAGAGCGCCGCGCTGACGTTTGTGCTGTCGCTCGGCGTGCTGTCCCCGCAGGATGTGTCCGCAGCCTGCGACACCGCCCGCGAAAAGGGGCAGACCGCGGCACTGTCCGTGCTGCTGGCCGCCGCCGGACAGCAGCAGCCCAAAGGACGGACGAAATCGTTTGACCTGTGATACACACATCCCCAAGGAGGTGTCCCCATGCCCCAGAGCGAACGCTGGCGCAGCATCGGGCGCGAGATTTTGTTCTCCGCCCGCACCGAACTCTATATGGGCCTGCCCTTTCTGGACGCGGCGCTCGGCGCGCTCGCGGTCACGGACGAGGGCTATGACACCGACACCCTCGCGACCGACGCCAAGGCCCTGTATTACAACGGCCCATGGCTCGCCCGCCAGCTCGAGCGCACGCGCACGGGCGTCAACCGCGCCTATCTGCACACCGTGTTCCACTGCCTGCTGCGCCACCCGGCCAAGTCCAGGCACCGCGACACGCCGCTCTGGGACCTCGCGTGCGACATCGCGGTGGAGAGCGTGCTCGATTCGCTCGACTACCGCTGCGTGCAGGCGGACAAGCCCTCGGTCCGGCGGCAGAACACCTACCGCCGCCTGCGGAAAAGCATGCCCGTGCTGACCGCCGAGGCGGTCTACCGCCAGTTCCAGCGCGAACGCCTGAACAGCTACGACTGCGCCACGCTCGCCCGCGTGTTTTATGTGGACGACCACACGCTTTGGCCCACATCGGACGACGGCGAGCAGGACCAGCAGTGGCAGCGCGCCGCCCAGCGCACCCAGACCGCCATGGAGACCATGTTCTCCGATCAGGCGGCCGGCGGCGAGGCGGTGCGCGAGCAGCTGTCCGTCGCCGCCTATCCCACCACCGACTACCGCGCGTTCCTGCGGCGCTTCGCCGCCCTGCGCGAGGAGGTCGCGGTGGACGCGGACTCGTTCGACTACGGCTACTATGCCTACGGCCTGCGGCACTACGGCAACATGCCGCTGATCGAGCCGCTCGAGACGCGCGAGGTGCGCAAGATCGAGGATTTCGTCATCGCGATCGACACCTCGATGTCCACCTCAGGCGAGCTGGTGCGGCAGTTTTTGTCCTATACCTATTCGCTTTTGAAGGACAGCGAGAGCTTTTTCCGCCATATCAACCTGCGCATTCTGCAGTGCGACGACCAGCTCCGCTCAGACAAGCGCATCACAAACGAACACGACCTGCGCGACTATATGGACCACTTTGAGCTGATCGGCCAGTCCGCGACCGACTTCCGGCCGGTGTTCGCGCACATCGACAAGCTGGTCAGCGAGGGCGCGTTCCACCATCTGCGCGGCATGATCTACTTCACCGACGGCATGGGGATCTACCCGAAAAAGCGTCCCAGGTACGACGCCGCCTTTGTCATGCTCGAGGGCGAGGCGCACCCGGAGAACGTCCCGCCGTGGGGCATCCGCGCCGTGCTGCGCGAGGCTGAAATCATCCCGTCCCCGTAACCTCTCATCCCCTCCAACCAAACGCAAGGAGACTTGTTTATGCATATCAAAAGAGCCAAAAATGAGATCAAGAACGCGCTGCGCGCCTATCTCGCGCGCGACGAGTTCGGCGCCTACCGCATCCCGCCCATCCGGCAGCGCCCCATCCTGCTGATGGGCCCGCCGGGCATCGGCAAGACCCAGATCATGGA
>CALWJG010000190.1 GCA_944380945.1 uncultured Agathobaculum sp.
GCGCAGCCGCCCTTTTTGGACTGGCGCAGCACCGCGCGCAGGGCGAGCGCCACGACCGCCAGCACGATCAGGCCCACGATGATCGTCGGCAGATTCATATTATCGCCTCCTTCCGGAAAAATATCAGCTGTTCGCCTGTACGCTCATGCGGCGCAGGCTGTCCGTATCGTCTACCTTGGCGGGCTTGCGCACCAGCAGGAAGATCATCAGCGCGAGCACGACGACCGCCGCGACCGTGCCCAGACCGAACGAGACCTCGCCCGTGATCAGGCCGCCGAACTGGTAGATCATCAGCGCCACGCAGTAGGAGAATACCATCATGTACGCAATCGCGAAGCAGGTCCAACGCCAGTTGTTCATCTCGCGCTTGATCGCGCCCATCGCCGCGAAGCACGGCGCGCACAGCAGGTTAAAGCTCATGAACGAATACGCGGCGAGCGGGGTGAAAAAGCTCTGAAGCGCCGCCCAGTACTCCACGCCGTTTTCCGCGACCTCAGCAAAGCCGAAGATCTGGCCCAGCGTTGCGACAACGTTCTCCTTGGCGATCCAGCCGGTGACGACCGCGACCGTGCCCTGCCAGTGGCCGAAGCCGAGCGGGGCGAACAGCGGGGCGATCGCGCCGCCGATGCCGGCGAGGATGCAGTTGTTGATGTCCTCGACCGCGCCGAACGCGCCGTTCTCCCAGCCGTAGCCCAGCAGGAACCACAGCACGATCGTGGACAGCAGGATGATGGTGCCGGCCTTCTTGATAAACGACCAGCCGCGCTCCCACATCGAGCGGAGCACATTGACCAGCGTGGGCGCATGGTATGCAGGCAGCTCCATGACGAACGGCGCCGGCTCGCCCGCGAACATCTTGAACTTCTTGAGCATGATGCCCGAAACAATGATGGCCAGCACGCCCAGCACATAGGCCGAGAACGCCACCCAGCCCGAGTTGCCGAACAGCGCGCCTGCGATCAGCGCAATGATCGGCAGCTTGGCGCCGCAGGGGATGAACGTCGTGGTCATGATGGTCATGCGGCGGTCGCGCTCCTGTTCGATCGTGCGCGACGCCATGATGCCCGGGATGCCGCAGCCCGTGCCGATCAGCATCGGGATGAACGACTTGCCGGACAGGCCGAACTTGCGGAAGATGCGGTCCATGATGAACGCGACGCGCGCCATGTAGCCGCAGTCCTCCAAAACGGCAAGGAACAGGAACAGCACCAGGATCTGCGGCACGAAGCCCAGCACCGCGCCGACGCCGGCGACAATGCCGTCCATGATCAGGCTGTACAGCCAGTCCGCGATGCCGAGGCCGCCCAGCAGGCTATCCAGCAGCACCGGGATGCCCGGGATGAAGAAGCCGAAGTCCTCCGGCGCGGGTTCCTCTGCGGGCAGCGCCGCTTCAAAATCCGCAAAGCTGACTGGCTCCGTGGAGGTCTCGCCGGTCTCCTCGTCGATCAGCTCGAGCTGCGCGGTCAGGGCCTGCGCCGCAGGGTCCGCGGCGAGCGCCGCGCCGGCCTGCTCGACGGCAGCCAGATCCGGCTCCTCGCTCTCGAGCTGCTCGGTGATCGCGCTGACGTCAACGCCCTCATCCATCGCGGCTTCCAGCCATGCGTCGCGGCGGGCGGCGGCGTCCGCATATTCCGCGGAGGCCTCGTCATACGCCGCGCGGCCGATGCCGAGCGGGTACCAGCCGTCGCCGAACACACCGTCGTTTGCCCAGTCGGTCAGCCAGGTGCCGACCGTGGATACCGATACATAGTATACCACAAACATGACCAGCGCGAAAATAGGCAGCGCCAGAATGCGGTTGGTGACAACGTGGTCGATCTTATCCGAGGCCGTCATGCCGGTCTTTTTCTTTTTGACGCAGCGCCCCACCAGACCGGTGATGTACTGGTAGCGCGCGTCCGTGATGATGGACTCCGCGTCGTCGTCCAGCTCGTCCTCGACCGCGGTGATGATGGTTTCCAGCTTTTCGCGGGTATCCGCGCCGAACCGGAAGCGGGCGAGCACCTTCTCGTCGCGCTCGAACAGCTTGACCGCAAACCAGCGGCGCTGGCTCTCCTCGGTCACATCCGCGATCAGCGCGGCGATCTGGCTGAGCGCCCCTTCGATCTGGGCGGAGAACTCATGCTGCGCGGGCTTGGCGCCGGCGGCCGCCGCCCGTTTGGCGGTCTCCATCAGCTCCTTGGTGCCCCTGCCCTTGAGCGCGGTGGTCTCGACGACCGGCACGCCCAGCGAAGCGGACAGCTTTTTGACGTCGATCGTGTCGCCGCGCTTGGCGATGATGTCCATCATGTTGAGCGCGATCACGACCGGGATGCCCATCTCGAGCAGTTGGGTGGTCAGGTACAGGTTGCGCTCGATGTTGGACGCATCGACCAGATTGACGATCGCATCCGGCTTTTCGTTCACCAGATAGTCGCGGGTGATGACCTCCTCGAGCGTGTACGGGGAGAGCGAGTAGATACCCGGCAGGTCGGTGATCGTGACCTCCTTATCCGCCTTGTAGCGGCCCTCCTTCTTTTCCACGGTGACGCCCGGCCAGTTGCCGACGTACTGCGTCGCGCCGGTCAGGTCGTTGAACATCGTGGTCTTGCCGCAGTTCGGATTGCCGGCAAGCGCCAAACGAATCGACATGATTTTGCCCCTTTCTTCAAATTAGCGTTTGCTAACCGATATGTAAAATTTTTAATCCACCAGGATCATTTCCGCGTCCGCCTTGCGCAGCGAAAGCTCATAGCCGCGCACCGTGACCTCGATCGGGTCGCCCAGCGGCGCGACCTTGCGCACGAACACCTCCGCGCCGCGCGTGATGCCCATGTCCATGATGCGGCGGCGGGTCGCCCCCTCGCCCTCCACCTTGCGGACAGTGACCGTCGCGCCGCAGGGCGTGTTCCTCAGATTGCTCATTTCTGTTTCCCCCTTTACACCATGATGCGCGACGCCATCTTCTGCGAGATCGCCACGCGCGTATCCTTCACGGAAACGATCAGGTTGCCCGCCAGCGACGAGATGACCGAAACCTTTGCCCCCTCGACAAAGCCGAGGTTCTGCAAAAACTGTCTGGTCTGGTCCTTGCCCCGGATGGTCTTGATCGTGGCTTCCACGCCGGAATCCATCATTGTCAGCGGCATGATAGTGATCCACTCCTTCTGTATCGTTCGTAAAGTCCTTTTGAGTTAGTCCTTTCTAACCCCTTGCTCTATGCAGTTTACCACTGCTAACCATCTTTGTCAAGCGTTGCAGAAAAAATTTTTCCGTGCCCCCCCCGCCCGCCGGGCAGGAGGAAGCCCGCGGCTGTTGTTCCGGACAGCCGCGGGCTCACAGTGCGGACATACCGGGCAGTATGCCGCGTTTTGGGGGAGGACCCCCGGGGACAAGAAAGGATATTTGTATCATAACCGCCGCCGTCGCGGCGGGCATGACCGGATAAACTCGTTTGAAGCGTACAGCTTCAAACGAGGGGATCTGCCGCGCTGCGCGCGGA
>CALWJG010000191.1 GCA_944380945.1 uncultured Agathobaculum sp.
ATCATCGCGCACGTTGACCACGGCAAGACCACGCTGGTCGACCAGATGCTCAAGCAGGCGGGCGCATTCCGTGAAAATCAGGTGGTCGAGGACCGCATCATGGACTCGGGCGACATCGAGCGCGAGCGCGGCATCACCATTCTGGCCAAGAATACTTCGATACATTACAAGGGCGTCAAGATCAACATCGTCGATACCCCGGGCCACGCGGACTTCTCCGGCGAGGTCGAGCGTATCCTCAAGATGGTGGACGGCGTCGTTCTGCTGGTCGACGCGGCCGAGGGCCCGATGCCGCAGACGCGCTTTGTGCTGCAGAAGGCGCTCGAGTTCGGCCACAAGATCATCATCGCGGTCAACAAGATCGACCGTCCGGACGCGCGTCTCAACGAGATCGGCGACGAGGTGCTCGAGCTGCTGCTCAACCTCGACGCGACCGACGAGCAGCTGGACAGCCCGATCGTCTACTGCTCGGGCCGCGCGGGCACGGCGTCCATGTCCCCGAACGTCGAGGGCACCGACCTCGCGCCGCTGTTCGAGCAGATCCTCGAGCACATCCCCGCGCCGCATGTCGACGCCGACGGCCCGACCCAGATGCTGGTCTCGTCGATCGACTACAACGAATACGTCGGCCGCATCGGCATCGGCCGCATCGAGCGCGGCTCGATGAAGGTCGGCCAGCAGGTCACGGTCTGCGATTACCACGGCGCGACCCAGCCGTACAACGCCAAGGTCGTCACGCTCTACACCATCGAGGAGCTGGACCGCAAGCCGGTGGACGAGGCCAACGCGGGCGAGATCGTCTGCTTCTCCGGCATTGAGAACGTCACCATCGGCGAAACGCTGTGCGACCCCGAGCATGTGGAGCCGCTGCCGTTCGTCAAGATCTCCGAGCCCACGGTCGAGATGACCTTCTCGGTCAACGATTCGCCGTTTGCGGGCAAGGAGGGCAAGTTCGTCACCTCGCGCCACCTGCGCGAGCGCCTGTTCCGCGAGCTGCTCAAGGACGTTTCGCTGCGCGTCAACGAGACCGACACCACGGATTCCTTCCGCGTGTGCGGCCGCGGCGAGATGCACCTGTCCATCCTGATCGAGAACCTGCGCCGCGAGGGCTACGAGTTCCAGGTCGGCGCGCCCAAGGCGCTGTTCAAGGAAATCGACGGCGTCAAGTGCGAGCCGGTCGAGCGCATGATCGCCGACGTGCCGCAGGACGCGGTCGGTGCGGTCATGGAGAAGATGGGCAGCCGCAAGGGCGAGCTGGTCTCGATGAACCCCAAGGGCTCGGACCGCATGCGCCTTGAGTTCCTGATCCCGGCGCGCGGCCTGTTCGGCTACCGCACCGAGTTTTTGACCGATACCAAGGGCGAGGGCGTGCTGTCCTCGGTGTTCCACAGCTACCAGCCGTACAAGGGCGACATCGCCAAGCGCACCACCGGCTCGCTGATCGCGTTTGAGGCGGGCGAAGCGGTCGGCTACGGCCTGTTCAACGCGCAGGAGCGCGGTCCGCTGTTCATCGGCCCGGGCACGCAGGTGTACGAGGGCATGGTCGTGGGCGAGAACCCGCGCGGCGAAGACATGGCGGTCAACGTCTGCAAGAAAAAGCAGCTGACCAACATGCGTGCCGCAGGCTCGGACGATGCGCTGCGCTTGATCCCGCCGCGCCAGATGTCGATCGAGGCGGCGCTCGAGTTCATCTCGGACGATGAGCTGCTCGAGATCACGCCCAAGAGCCTGCGCATCCGCAAGAAGATCCTGTCCAACACCGAGCGTCTGAAAAAGACCAAGGGCGGCAAGAAGTAACCACCCCAGAGGAGATTTTACCCATGAAAACCAACCGAGAAGCCATCCACAGCGAGCTTGCGCCGGCAACCGTCGGCCCGTATTCCCACGCAGTCGCTGCGGGCGATCTGATTTTCCTTTCCGGCCAGGTGGGCGTAGACCCCAAGACCGGCGCGCTGGTATCCGACACGATCGAGGGCCAGACCGAGCAGCTCATGCACAACCTGCAATATGTGCTCGCGCAGGCGGGCGTGGGCTTTGACCGCGTGGTCAAAACCACCTGCTACCTTGCGGATATGAACGACTTTGCCGCATTCAACAGCGTATACGCCAAGTACTTCCCCGAAAACCCGCCGGCGCGCTCGTGCGTGCAGGTCGCGACGCTGCCCATGGGCATCAAGGCCGAGGTGGAAGCCATCGCGGTGCGCGGCTGACCCGCAGAGGTCCGCTTGATCGGAATCACTTTTCGATCGCGTTATGGCATCGCGCGCCTGCGGCGCGAGGACTTTTTCGATAAGCAAAAAACGGCTGCATCACGCAGCCGTTTTTGCTTTGCGGTTTGTTCGCTCAGGCGGATTTTTCCGCGCAGGGCGCAGACGCTTCGCCGACGTCCGGCAGAGTGTCGAAGCCGGTCTGGAGCTCCTCGTCCGTGGGGATGTGGTCGGTCATCGTGCCGTTGTGGTAGGATTCATAGGCCGTCATGTCGAAATAGCCCGTACCGGTCAGGCCGAACAGGATGGTCTTGGCCTCGCCGGTCTCCCGGCAGCGCAGCGCCTCGTCCATCGCCGCGCGGATGGCGTGCGCGGACTCGGGCGCGGGCAGGATGGTCTCGACCTTGGCAAACTGCACCGCCGCGTCGAACACGTCGGTCTGGCGGGCGGAGACCGCCTCCATGTAGCCGTCGTGGTACAGCTTGGAGAGGATCGGGCTCATGCCGTGGTAGCGCAGGCCGCCCGCGTGGTTGGCCGAGGGCATGAAGCCGTTGCCCAGCGTGTACATGCGCGCCAGCGGGGTGACATGGCCGGTGTCGCAGAAATCATAGGCGTACTTGCCGCGCGTGAAGGACGGGCAGGACGCCGGCTCGACCGCGATGATGCGCGGGTCGGCTTTACCGGTCAGCTTATCCTGCATGAACGGCGCGATCAGGCCGCCGAGATTGGAGCCGCCGCCCGCGCAGCCGATGACGATGTCCGGGTATTCGTCCAGCAGCTCCATGGCCGCCTTGCTCTCCAGACCGATGATGGACTGGTGCAGCAGCACCTGGTTGAGCACCGAGCCCAGCACATAGCGGTAGCCCTCGTGCGAGGTCGCGACCTCGATCGCCTCGGAGATCGCGCAGCCCAGCGAGCCGCCGGTGTTCGGGTCGTGCGCGAGGATGCTGCGGCCAACCGCGGTCGTGTCCGAGGGGGACGCGGTGACATCCGCGCCGAAGGTCTGCATGACCGCCTTGCGGAACGGCTTCTGCTGGTAGGATACCTTGACCATGAACACCCTGAGGTCAAGGCCGAAGTACGCGCACGCCTCGGACAGCGCGGTGCCCCACTGGCCCGCGCCGGTCTCGGTCGTCAGGCCCTTGAGCCCCTGCTCCTTGGCGTAATACGCCTGCGCGATGGCCGAGTTGAGCTTGTG
>CALWJG010000192.1 GCA_944380945.1 uncultured Agathobaculum sp.
ATCGACAACCCGGATGTGCGCGAGCCGCTCAAGTTCCTGCGCGAGCGCGAGGTCGTGCATTTCCAGCGCTTCGGTGAAGCGAAGCGCACAGCATGGAACATCCGCCGCGTGAGCCGTCCCGGCCGGGGGCGGTTGTTTTCCGGACATGCCGCGATATGCCCGCAAAAAGAGGAACCGCCCGCAGCCTTGGGCAGGCCACGGGCGATTCCCCTGAGACAATAAGGGTAATATGGATGTATGCAAAAAGATCAGCCGATACCGCCGAGTGCTGCACCCGCGACCAGCGCGATGATGCAAAGCGGTACATAGACCCATTTGCCAAAGGGGTGGAACCAGGCGCCGATCGGCTTGCGCGCGCCCTGGTTGACTGCGTCGAGCGCAGTCTGCTTTTTGAGTACCCAGAAGAACATGATGCCGGCCAGCGCTGCGCCGAACGGGCAGATGTAAATGGATACCATGTCCATCCACTGGGAGGTCCACGGCTGGATCAGCAGCGCGACGATCAGACCGACCGCGTGGATGATGATAACAGACGGCAGTCGCTTCATCTTGAACTGCTCCTGCAGGAAGGCCACCGGGGTCTCATACAGGTTGATGATCGAGGTGGTGCCTGCGAACAGGACGGCGACAAAGAAGAAGATGCCGACGAAACGACCCATAGCGCCCATGCCGTTGAACACGCCGGGGAGCGCGACGAACATCAGGCCGGGGCCTGCGGTCGACAGCTCGCCGCCGGAGGTCGCCATTGCGGGGATGATCACGAACATCGCGACCAGCGCAGCCAGCGTATCGAATACCGCTACGTTGCGCGCGGAGGACGAGATCTCCACGTCCTTGCCCAGATAGGAGCCGTAAATGACCGAGCCGTTGCCCGCAACCGACAGGGAGAAGAACGCCTGTCCGAATGCGTAGATCCAGAGCTTCCAGTTCAGCAGGCCGGCCAGATCGAGCGAGAAGATGAACTTATAGCCGTCGCTCGCGCCCGGCAGGGTCGCGATATAGACTGCCATGACGAGGAACAGGGCGAACAGCAGCGGGATCATGACCTTGCAGGCCTTCTCGATGCCGCCCGCAACGCCCATCGACATGATGATGACGGATACCACGATCGCTACGATGATCCAGATGCCGTTGCCGATGCCGAAGATGCCGTTGCTGACCATCATGCTGACGCCTTCGCCCAGCGTGGAGGTCTCCGGCGCGGCCGCGCCGAACGCGCCGCCGATCTTGTCCATATCCTGACCAAGCGCGAACAGCTCGCCGGAAAGGCTCATTTTGGTGTACTTGAAGATCCAGCCCATGACGACCGAGTAGCCGATCGCCAGACCCATCGAGCCGATGACCGGCAGCGCGCCGACCACTTCACCGACGGTCTTTTTGCCGGTGCGCTCCTCCATCGCCTTGCCGAACGAGCCCACCGGACCCGCGCCGCCCCAGCGGCCGAGGGAGAACTCCTCCATAACGCCCGATGCGCCGATCAGCAGCACGAACAGGAAGTACGGCAGCAGGAAGGTCATGCCGCCATAGGTCGCCACCATGTACGGGAAGCGCCAGATGTTCGCCATGCCGACTGCGGAGCCGATGCAGGCAATGATAAAGCCCCATTTGCTCTTAAAGCCGTCGCGCGCCTGCGGATCGCTTGCTTTCATTGCTTCCGTTTTATTGCTCATTTTTATACCTCATTTCCATTCCTGCGCGGTGTTTTACGCTGCGCAGGTCATGCGGTTTATCTTTCCAAACAATAACCTCATTTCCATTTGCTGTGCACTTCGTGCGCGGCACAGCCTGCGCGAACATTCCTCTCCAATCTATTTTTTCCGTGGATCACAGCCGCGCCGCATCACAGCGCTGCACGGTCGTTTCATTGATCCGATCCATCCCCGCGCCCGTCTCTGCGCCGGCCCGATGGGATGACCTGAGACTTGGTCACCATAACCTGTGCGTATGGGCCGTCCGCGGCAGAAGCCCGGCCGGTGCGGATGGCGTTTCTCCTTTCCCACCACCTCCTTTTCTTAACACAATCTTAACGCCTTGAACGGCTTCTGTCAACCCGTTTTTGTGCATTTTACACTATAATGCACTTTCTGTGCTGTGAATTGTGGGAAATTTACATAGCGTTTGTGGAAGTTTCATAATAAAGTTTTATTTTTATTGTGAAAATTTTTTTGAACCCCTTAACACCGGTTTCCTTTTTCTGCAATCCATTGACAGAGGGAGGAAAACCGGCTTCTGCCCGTCCGCCGTCTCCACTGCGCCGCGTCCTGCGCATGAACGCCGCGCAGCGGCAATATGCTGATACTGCACGGTCGAAATCGGAGACGGAGGGATGCAGATGGACAAACGGGACGCGCGCGGCGGAGGGACGGCGGCTGCCCCGCTGCGCGTTCTGCATGACGTTCCCCGCTGCACACAGGCGCAGCGGGAGCTCCTGTGGCAGGAGATCGAGCGCCGGCTGTATGAGATTTTTGCGCGCGTCCGGCAGCCGTGACCGGGGCGTCTGCGGGGGAGGGAAGCGCTTTGCGGATCGAAGCCATCTATACGCGGCAGTCGGTCGACCGGGCGGACAGCATTTCAGTCGAGAGCCAGGCGGAGTTCTGCCGCCGCGAGCTGACGGGGACCGACTGCCGGATCTATACCGACCGGGGATACAGCGGCAAGGACACCGACCGCCCCGCCTTCCGCCGGCTGATGCGGGATGTGTCGGACGGGCAGGTCGGGCGGGTCATCGTCTACCGGCTGGACCGCATCAGCCGCTCGGTGCTGGATTTCGCCAATGTGATCGATGTGTTCCAGCGGCACGCGGTCAGCTTTACCAGCACGATGGAGAAGTTCGACACCGATTCCCCCATCGGCAAGGCCATGCTGATGATCGTGATGATTTTTGCACAGCTCGAGCGGGAAACCATCCAGCAGCGCGTCGCGGATGCCTATGCCTCGCGCAGCCGCCGCGGCTTTTACATGGGCGGTCGGGTACCCTATGGCTTTGCGCTCGAGGCGGTCACGATCGACGGGGTGCGCACCCGGCGTTATGCGCCGGTGGAGGAGGAATGCGCCGTGCTCCGGCAGATCTTCGCGCTGTACGCGCAGCCGGACTGCTCGCTGGGCGACGTCGCCGCCAGCCTGCGCGCGCAGGGGATCACAAACCGCCGCGGGGCGTGCTTCAGCCGCAGCCGCCTCCGCGACCTGATCGTCAACCCGATCTACGTCCGCGCCGACGATGCGGTCTGCCGGTTTTTCCGCGCGCAGGGCGCGGAGGTCGTCAACCCGGCGGCGGACTTCATCGGCGTCAACGGGGCGTATCTGTATACCGGCGGGACGGAAAGCGGCGGCGCCGGTCCGCTGAGCGGGCGCACCCTTGTGCTCGCCCCGCATGAGGGGATCGTGGAGGCGGATATCTGGC
>CALWJG010000193.1 GCA_944380945.1 uncultured Agathobaculum sp.
AACCGGCTCAACAGCGGCATCACAAGGTATAAAAAATGGAGCGAGAGCAACGAGCTGGAGAAAAAGCCGGAGGAGATCTGGCCGGAATTTTATCTGGCGGACTTTGATCTGGACAAGAAAAAGGTAGCGGCGATCGCCGAAGAGCTGGCCGGTATGTGGGAAGTGACCTATTACCATCGCGAGCTGCGGCCGGGCGTGAAGGAAACGCTGGAGGCGCTGCAGCAGCGCGGCTACCGGCTGGGCGTGATCTCCAACACGGCTTCGCTCTACTCGGTGTTCGACGTGCTGGAGCGGTACGGCATCCGCGATTATTTCAGCGATGTGACGCTGTCCAGCGTCACCGGCTACCGCAAGCCCAACCCGGGCATCTTCAAGATCGCGCTGCGGCAGATGCAGGCGCGGCCCGAGCAGTGCGCCTATGTGGGCGACACGCTCTCCCGCGATGTGATCGGCGCCAAGCGGCTGCAGTTCGGCGCGGCGATCCAGATCCGCTCGTTCCTCTCCGCGCAGAAGGACGCGGACGTGACCGGCGACTGGAAGCCCGATCATGTGATCGGCAGCATTGCCGATCTGGTGGATTATCTGGATGGGGTGAACCAGACCAGACATCTGGCCGCTGCCGGCTCATAAGATAACAACAGAAAACTCTCTCTTTTCTCTGGCCGTGCTCTGGATAAGAGCACGGCTGGACACTCTCAGCAGCAATGGAAATGACAGATTTGGAGGTGTACCGGCACATGGGACAGGTTACGATTCTGGATATCATACTGCGCCTGCTCGGCGCGGTGGTCGTGGGGTTTGCGGTCGGTGCGCAGCGCGCGCACACCTCGCACCCGGCGGGCATCCGGACGCATATTCTGGTGGCGCTGGGCTCGTGCGTTGTCATGATCACCAGCTGCATCATGTATACGCAGACGATCGAGCTGTTCGGCACCTCGCCCTCCGACCCGGCCCGTCTGGGCGCGCAGGTCATCAACGGCATCGGCTTCCTCGGCGCGGGCGCGATCCTGCGCGAAGGGTTTACGGTGCGCGGCCTGACCACGGCGGCCAGCGTGTGGGTGGTCGCCTGCCTTGGGCTGGCGGTCGGCATGGGGTATTATGTGCTGACTGCGCTGGGAACGGTCGTGTCGTTCGTCACGCTGGTCGCCTTTGACGGCATCCAGCAGCGCATCCGCACCACCGGCCGCTCGGAGCTCGACCTGCAGCTGGAATGCGAACACATGGGCGACCTGATGGTCGAGCTGACGCATCTGGCGGAGGCGCACTTCGCCGGACTGTCCGATCTGGCCTTCAGCCGCACGCAGCACAATACCTATCTCATCAGCTTTCATATCAAATTCCCCGCCAACGGACATGAGCGGGCGGTGGCCGCCTTCCAGCAGGAGCTGGCGTCCATCCCCGGGCTGATCCGGATGGAAGAGCACAGGGAGTCGTAGCTCCCGTGCGGGATAACGAACAAACGCGCCGCCGCAGGCTTTTCAGCCTGCGGCGGCGCGTTTTTGTCTGCGGTGTGCGGGTCAATAGGCCAGCGGATCATCCTCCCGCGCGCGGACGGCCTGCATATACTGCCAGAGCAGCCACACCCCGACCAGCTGGCCCGCGGTCTGGAGCGCGACGGTCAGGACGAGCGGTCCGGTGAGCACGAACAGGCTGCCGATGAACGAGCCGAGCACCGGCGCGTACAGGCACCAGCGGATGCGGCGCGCGGGGAAGGCGTAGCCGCAGGGGAGGATGCGCTCATCCAGCCCCCAGTACAGGAAATAGTCGCCCAGCAGGCTGGCGATGCCGCCGGCGACCGTCAGCAGCGACAGGAAATTGAGCAGCGTCAGGCTGTCCCCGGCCAGCAGGGTGCACACGAGCGCCAGCGCGACCAGCACGAGCGCCGCGAACTGGGTGCGGAACGCGCGCAGCAGGCGGGCGGATTCGTCCGCCATGCGGTAGAGCGCATGGACGATCACGCCGTAGCAGAGCAGATTGGCGATATTCGCCGCCATCAGCAGCATATAATTGGTGGAAAGCGCGGTTAGGCTCAGCAGCGCCGAAACCAGCAGCGCGGCCCAGATCCGCAGCAAAAGGGGATAGATCTTCATGCAAACCGTCCTTTGTGTGGGGATATGCCGCCCTTCCGGCGGCACACTGGTATGATTATATCACACTCTTCCGCGCTGCGGAAATTTTTTTTGCAAAGCGCTTGACAAATGTGTATGGCTGTATTATTATCATAATACAAAGAAACAGAGAGGAGCGAGCCTATGCAATGGCAACTGCGGGGCGACCGCCCGATCTACCAGCAGCTGATGGACCGGCTGACCGAGCAGATCGTGAGCGGGCAGCTCGGCCCGGGCGATAAGGTGCCGCCTGTGCGCGAGCTGGCTGCCGAGGCGGGGGTCAACCCCAACACGATGCAGCGCGCGCTGGCCGATCTGGAGCGCGAAGGGCTGATGTATACCAACCGCACCAGCGGACGATATGTAACGGAGGACAGGGAAATGATTGCAAAGATCCGGGAGCAGATCGCAAGCGACCGTATTGCGGAATTTCTGGCCGGCATGAACCAGCTCGGCTTCACCGAGCAGGAGATCGTCGGCCTGCTGGAGAAACGGCAGAAAGGGGAGGAGAAGCATGGAGAATAACAGAGAACTGGTCGTGTGCGAGGGGCTGACCAAGGTCTACGGCAGCCTGACCGCGCTGGACCATCTGGATTTGAAGCTGGAGGGCGGCCGCTTTATCGGCCTGCTGGGGCCGAACGGCTCGGGCAAGACCACGGCCATCAAGCTGCTCAACGGCCTGATCCAGCCGACCGAGGGCACCGTGCGGATCGACGGCGAAAAGCCCGGCATCCACACGCACAGCGTGGTCAGCTATCTGCCCGACCGCGCCTATCTGAATGACTGGATGAAGGTCTGCGACCTGATCGACTTTTTCGGGGACTTTTACGCGGACTTTGACAGGGTCAAGGCGAACGATATGCTCAAAACGCTGGAGATCAGCCCGCTCAGCCGGCTCAAGACCCTGTCCAAGGGCACCAAGGAAAAGGTGCAGCTCATCCTGACCATGAGCCGGCGGGCCAAGCTGTTCCTGCTGGACGAGCCGATCGGCGGCGTGGACCCCGCGGCGCGCGACTACATCCTCAACACCATTCTGGCAAATTACAGCGAGGATGCGTCCGTGCTGCTGTCCACCCACCTGATCGCGGACATCGAGCGCGTGCTCGACGAGGTGATCTTCCTCAAAAACGGCGTGATGACCCTGCATGAGAGCGTGGACGCCATCCGCGAGGCGCACGGGAAGTCGGTCGATATGTTGTTCCGGGAGGTGTTCGCATGCTGAAGCTGCTGAAATATGAATGGAAGGCGTGCGCGCGCATCTGCCTGCCGATGTA
>CALWJG010000194.1 GCA_944380945.1 uncultured Agathobaculum sp.
CCCCATGCAGTGCTTCAGCATGCAAAACAAAAACGTCAGGGCATATCCCGGCAATACTGTGATTTGATTATAGCATATTTTTCGCGGGCTGGGAAGCCCCTGCTGTCCGATTCAGGCGGCGCCAGGCATCCGGTCATTGTTCCCTGTTATCCTGCTCCCACACTGTCCTGAGCTTGGCGAGCGAGCGCGAATACCTGCTGCGCACGGCGGCCGGCTTCATGTGCAGACAGTCTGCGATCTCCCGAAAGGAATACCCCTGGCAGCGGAGCAGGAGGATCTGCTGCGTATCCGGCCGAAGCTGGGAAAGAAGTTCGCCGGCATACAGTCTGGACAAAACAACGTCCTCCGGATCCGGACTATTCCATGCTGTCAGCTGATTTTCCGGCGCATCGTCGAGCGCTGCATGGCCGGACAGGCGCGCAGCAGCAATGCAAACGCCCCGCAGGTAGCGGGGCGCTTTTCTGTTTTCCGATTGTAAAGCGGTTTTGCCGGATCAGCCGTAAACCTTGGCGATGCACTCGCGGCACAGATCAGTCCACTTGCGGAAGCGCATCGGATCGTGGCCGATGGTGTGCGTGTCCTTGAGGATGATCTCAAACGCCGTGCCCTTGCCGTCAGTCATGAGCTGCATGGTGTTTTTCCGCATCAGGTCCTCGTCCCACGCGTTGGTGATGAGGGACGGATTGGGCTTGCAGGAGAAGATCGCCTTCATGCCGATCTGCTCGCGCATGGACGCGACGTCCGCCCACGGAGAGACCGAAATGCGGCGGATATTCGGGATCGCGAGCACGTCGGGCAGCTTTTTCTCGAGGTTGTCGCAGCAGCCGTAGGCCGACAGGCCGAAATTGCTGAGCAGACGGCTCTCATAGTCGATCGCGAACTCCTTGGTCATCTCAGGCGAGACCGAAACGAACTCCTGCGACTCGGCGTACGCCCACAGGTTCTTGAAGCTCAGCTTGTCGCCCGGCTTGAGGTCGGGCAGGTCGTGCGTGTAGCCATAGCCGCCGGTGCCGTTGTACTGGCAGCCGTTGTTCATCTCGAGCAGGCCCATGTCGAGCTGCTGCTGATACAGGTTCAGGTAGCCCTTCTCGAGCACGCGCAGGATGGCGTGCATCTGATCCGGATAATCGTACAGGTCGTACAGCGCGCTCTCAAAGCCGCGGATCTTGGTATAGGTCTCCATCCACGAGAAGGCGATGTAGGTGTTGCCGCACCAGTGCACATCCAGAATGTCGCCCAGCAGGTCCTGATGGATCTCGAGGTCGCGCTTGGAGCCCTCCTCGTCGTAGATCACCTTGGGTGCGACGAGCAGCTCCTCGATGCCGCCCTCCTCCATCTCATCGTCCGTGATGAGCGGGTCGAACTCGGCCGCGGTCTCATCAAATTTGTAATCCTTGCGCCAGAAGGGGTTGATGGTCGAGATGGTCGGCACATGGACGGATTCGTTGGTGAATGCATTGTGCGCCTGCCGTCCCTCGATCGACCAGCCGGTGTCCGAAATGCGCTTGCGGCAGTCCCAGCGCAGCTCTGCCGGCACGTCGTCGTTGATGACCTCCGCGCGGTAGATGCGGGCGCGCAGCGTCCACTCGATCTCGCGGGCGACCGGGTCCTCGCACACGAGGCTCTCGGGCGTGACGACCTCGCGCCATGCGCCCTCGGGCGAGCAGTCGATGACCGGCTGATCGGTCTTGAGGTCGTTATGCGCGTACCAGAGCTTGCGGCGTTCCTCCATGATGGGCAGGCTGGCGAGCTCCGCCAGACGCTTGGCCAGATCGCGGATGACTTCGCGTTCTTTTGCAGTGATCATAATCGATTCTCCTTTGCAATTTGAGTCGGATATGTTGCTGTGCGCAGCGCAGGCTGCAGTGACCTGCGCCGCACACAGACGACAGAGAGGAAAAGGTGGCTTGGTTATACCTCGCCGCGCGCCTCGCGCTCGGCAAGATCCTGCATGATCTGATCGTACTTCTTATCCAGCTGATAGAGCGCCAGCACGATGATGATGATCGCCCAGATGACCAGCGGACCAAACTTGTAGATGTTGACGATCATATCCAGCGCGCTGTCCGGCTGCGCCGCGCCGCCGGTGGTCGAGCTGATAAAACCGCCCAGACTAAGGAATGCGGAGATCAGGAACGAGGTCAGGCCTGCGCCGATCTTGGAGCCGACCGAGCCGCCGGCAAAGACCATGCTCTCCTGACGGACGTGGGTCTTCCACTGACCGTATTCGACCGCATCACCCAGCATGCCAAATACGACCGAGTTGAACGGCGCCAGGCCGATCGCACGCACGATGCAGCTGAAGAACAGCCACTGGACGCTATACGGGTTGAGGAAGAACACGAGCTGGCCGGCAAAGGCGAGGATCGCACCGGCGAGGGACATATTGCGCTTGCCGAAGCGCTTGAGCAGCATCGGGCTGCAGAACGTGCCCGCAACGAGCACCAGCGTTTCAACCAGATATACAGTAGAATACAGCCAAGTGTCATCGTTGAAGATGTATTTGCAGTAATATGGCAGGATCGTACCGGTAAAGGTGAACAAACCGTTCTGCATCGCCCACAGAATAAGGATCGCCCAGAAATAGCGGTTGGTGACCAGCGCCTTGAGGGAACGGCCGAGCGGGATCTTGGCCTGCTGCTTGACCGCCTCGATCTGTACGGTCTCCTTGCAGAACGCGAAGTTGATGATCAACAGGATGACGGCCAGTACTGCCCAGATGCTCATGGTCTTGATCCACGCCATCTGGTCGTTGCCAAACATCTGGATGAGCGGCAGGGACACAGTGACCGCGAGGATACGGCCGAACGGAGACAGGCCCATGCGCACGATGCTGAGGTACGCGCGCTCGTTGGAGTCGCGGGTCATCATGGCGGACAGCGAGCCGTACGGCAGGTTGATCGCGGTGTAGCACACGGTCGTGCAGAAGTTATAAGCGACAAAAATGTACAGGAACTGCAGCATTGCCGTCGTACGCGGCACGGTGAACAGCAGCACCGCACTGATCGCAAACGGCACGCTCATCCACAGCAGCCACGGACGGGATTTACCCCACTTGGAATGGGTCTTTTCGACGACCACGCCCATGATCATATCGGACACACCGTCAAACACGCGGCTCAGCAGCATGACCAGACCGACAGTAGCCGCAGGAATACCAACATAATCGGTATAAAACAGCGTGAGGATCGTACTGAGCATACCAAATACCAGGTTACACGCCGTATCGCCGCAGCCGTAGGCGAAGCGCACGCCCCAGCCCAGCTTGCCGGACGGCGCCGGAGACTTCAGGGTCGTTTGATTCATTGTTTTCCTTCCTTTCTTTCCAAGGGTTCTCTTTTCATTTATATTTCATCTGCCCGATGCTGCGCGCCGGCA
>CALWJG010000195.1 GCA_944380945.1 uncultured Agathobaculum sp.
CGGGCGAGGGGGAAGAAAAGCCCAAAAAGGTGACGAAAAAAGCCGCGCCGGCAAAGAAAACCACGGCTGCGAAAAAGCAGGTGCCGTGGATGACCAAGACCACGAACCGCTTCAAAAAGCTCAAGGACGAGGACGTGCAGGCGCTGACCGCGGCCCAGCAGGCGCAGTACGCCAAGGCGCTGGCCAAGCATGAGGCGGAAAAGGCGCTCGAAAAGGCGAAAAAAGCCAAGACCGCGCCCCGCAAGCGCACAAAGGAGGCCGCCGATGCCTGAGTTTGTAACCGTCGTCGGCGCGGGGCTCGCGGGCTGCGAAGCGGCCTGGCAGCTCGCGCAGCGCGGCATTCCGGTGCGGCTGCACGAGATGAAGCCCGCGCAGCACAGCCCGGCGCACCATTCGGACGACTTCGCCGAGCTGGTGTGCTCCAACTCGCTGCGATCGGACGAGCTGTCCAACGCTGCCGGCCTGCTCAAAGAGGAGCTCCGGCGGCTGGGCAGCCTGATCCTCGCCTGTGCGGATGAAAACCGCGTGGAGGCGGGCGGCGCGCTCGCGGTCGACCGCGAGGCGTTCGCGCGCGCCGTGACCGAAAAGATCAAAAGCCATCCGAACATCGAGGTGGTCTACGGCGAGGTGACCGACATCCCGGAGGGGCGCGTCGTCATCGCCTCCGGCCCGCTGACCTCGGATACGCTGTTCGACGCGATCCACCGCAGGGTGGGCGGCGAGTTCCTGCACTTTTTTGACGCGGCCGCGCCCATCGTGACCGCCGAGAGCATCGACATGGACTCCGCCTACATCGCCTCGCGCTACGGCAAGGGCACGGCGGACTACATCAACTGCCCGTTCACCAAAGAAGAGTACGACGCGTTCTGGAACGCGCTGACCACCGCCGAGGAGGCGCCCGTGCACGGGTTTGAGGATTCCAAGGTGTTCGAGGGCTGCATGCCCATCGAGGTCAACGCCCGCCGCGGGTACGACACCCTGCGCTTCGGCATCTTAAAGCCCATCGGCCTGCCCGACCCCAAGACGGGGAAGGACCCCTATGCGGTCCTGCAGCTGCGGCGCGACAATGCGCAGGGCACGCTGTACAATCTGGTCGGCTGCCAGACCCACCTCAAGTGGGGCGAGCAGAAGCGCGTGTTTTCCATGATCCCGGCGCTCCGGAACGCGGAGTTCGTGCGCTACGGCGTCATGCACCGCAACACGTTTCTGGACTCGCCGCGCCTGCTGGACGCGACCTATGCGCTGAAAGCCGACCCGCGCATCCGCTTTGCCGGGCAGATGACCGGCGTGGAGGGCTATATCGAGTCCACCGCCTCGGGCTGGGTGGCGGGTGTGGCGACCGCGCTCGAGGCACAGGGCAGGACCATGCCCGCACTCGACCGGCAGACGGCTGTCGGCGCGCTGGCGTGCTATATTTCCGACCACACGGTCGCGAAATTCCAGCCCATGAACATCAATTTCGGCATCATCGACCCGCTGGGCTATAAGATCAAGGGCAAGCGGGAGAAAAATACAAAGATCTCCGAGCGGGCGCTCGAACGGATCGACAGTCTGAAGGAGGCACTTTGAAATGAGGATCATCGTGGACGCGATGGGCGGCGATAACGCGCCCGAGTCCGCTGTCTGGGGCGGCGCGCTGGCCGCAAAGGAATACGGCGAAGAGGTGCTGCTCGTCGGCGATCCCGACCGGATCGCCGCCATCCTGCAGGACAAGGGCATGGCGCATGCGCCGGGCGTTGCGATCGCGCCGGCGTCCGAGCTCGTGGACATGCACGACGACCCGGCGACCGTGCTGCGGCACAAGCCGGATTCCTCCATGGCCGTGGCGTTTAAGCTGCTCAAAGCCGGCGAGGGCGATGCGCTCGTCTCCGCGGGCAACACCGGCGCGCTGCTCACCGGCGCGACGCTGTACGGCGGCCGCATCAAGGGCATCCGCCGCGGCGCGCTCGCGCCCGTCATGCCCTGCAAGGGCGGGCAGGTCATGCTGTGCGACGCGGGCGCGAACACCGAGTGCACGGCCGAGATGCTGCTGCAGTTCGCCTTCCTCGGCTCGCTGTACGCCGAGAAGATCAACGGCGTCGCCAAGCCGCGCGTCGGTCTGGTCAACAACGGCACCGAGGACACCAAGGGCGACCCGCTGCGCAAAGAGGCCTACGCGCTGCTCAAAAAGGCGGGCGACGAGGGGCGGCTCAACTTTGTCGGCAACGTTGAGGGCAGCATGGTGCCGCTCGGCGCGTGCGACGTGGCTGTGTGCGACGGATACTCGGGCAACGTGCTGCTCAAGACCATCGAGGGCGTGGCCAAGTTCATGTCCGCGGAGATCAAGGGCGTGTTCACGCGCAGCCTTGCGACCAAGCTGGGGTATCTGGCCTGCAAAAAGGGGCTGGATGAGTTCCGCGAGCTGTTCAATCAGGACAAGGTCGGCGGCGCGCCCTTCCTGGGCATCGCAAAGCCGGTCATCAAGGCGCACGGCTCGTCGAACGAGATCGCGGTGATGAACGCCGTGCGGCAGGCGATCGCCTACACGAAATCGGGTATGATCCAGGCGGTCGCGGACAACATACAGTACATGACGATAGCGGAATGAGGCGCCCGGCGCGCTTTGCTCCGCGGGACATGCCGCGGCAGGGGCCGCGGCCGTGTCCGGCGCTGAAAAAGGAGGTGAAGACCACACATGTTGAACATTGACTATCGGTTTCAGGACAAAAAGCTGTACCAGACCGCGATGACCCACTCGTCCTATGCCAACGAGCACCGCGGGAATCATCTGCACCACAACGAGCGTCTGGAGTTCCTTGGCGATTCCGTACTGGGCTTTGTCACGGCGGATTACCTGATGACGCACTATCCCGACCTGCCCGAGGGCGAGCTGACCAAGCTGCGCGCGGCAGTCGTGTGCGAGGGGGCGCTGTGCGAGATCGCGAGGGAACTCGGCATCCCGCAGGAGATCCGTCTGGGCCACGGCGAGGAGACCGGCGGCGGCCGCGAGCGGCCGTCCATTCTGGCGGACGCGACCGAGGCGCTGCTCGGCGCGATCTATCTGGACGGCGGCATCGAGCCGGCGCGCGCCTTCGTGCTGCGCTTTATCCCCCGGAAGGTGGAGGTCGCGATCGCGGGCGGCGCGTTCAAGGATTACAAGACCATGCTGCAGGAGATCGTGCAGAAAAACAAGCAGGAAACGCTCGAGTACCGGCTCGCCGGCCAGTCCGGCCCGGACCACAACAAGCGCTTCACCATGGAGCTGCTGCTCAACTCCAACGTGTTTGCGTCCGGCACCGGCCGGAGCAAAAAGGAGGCCGAGCAGATGGCGGCCAAGCAGGCGCTGAGGACCATGGGCGTAGAATAGGCGGCGCCGCTGATACGGCATTGCC